>JBBSKO010000100.1:0-7856 GCA_038256225.1 Propionibacteriales bacterium
ACCCGCGAGGCCCGTCGTGCAGGCAGCAGGGCGGCCACCACGGTCACCACCACGCCGACCACGACGCTGAGCCCGATGGTCGTCGGGTCCAGCGGTAGCTCGGCGTCGAGACCGGTGCCGAGCACGCGCCCGACGACGGACATGGCGCCGGCGGCCAGCGCGTACCCGAGAGCGATGCCCAGCGCCGAGCCGACCAGGCCCACCACCACGGCCTCGGCCAGGACGCTGCGGGTCACCTGGGCCGCGGTGGCGCCGATGGCACGGAGCAGGGCGAGCTCCGTCGAGCGCTGTGCCACGAGGACCGAGAAGGTGTTGACGATGATGAAGGAGCCCACGAAGAGGGCGACGCCGGCGAAGGCGAGCAGGAACACCGTGAAGAAGCCGAGCCCGGTCTGTACGGAGTCCTCGGTCTCGGCCACGACCGTCCCACCCGTGACCGCCTCGACGCCGTCGGGCAGGACCTCGGCGACCGCGGCGGCCAGCGTCGCCTGGTCGGCCCCGGGGGCGGCCGTCACCGAGATCGAGGCCACCACGCCGTCCGGGGCGAAGGTACGGCGGGCGACGGCCGGGTCGACGAGCACGGCGGTGGCCCCGAAGAGCGAGCCGAACTCGACCTCGCCGGTGATCAGGACCGACCGCGCCCGCTCCCCCACCACGGCGCGGGTGCGGTCCCCCACGGCGAGGCCGGCGCTGTCCAGGGTGCTGCTCTCGACGGCGACCTCGGCAGGGCCTTGCGGGGCGCGCCCGTCCACGAGGTCGAAGGCAGGGTCGTCGGCCACGAAGGGGAAGCCCAGCGTGGGCGCCCCGGTGTTCCGGACGGGCGCGCCGTCGGCGCCGGCGAGGATGACCGATCCCTGGAGGGTCGGGAGCACCCGGGCGGCACCAGGCACCGCAGCGAGGACGTCGACCAGGGACAGGGGCACACCCCGCCCGGCGTCGTCCGCACCAGCGGTGACCGGCGAGGTCGCCTCGACCTCCGCGGTCCGCACCAGCACGTCGGTGCCCTGGGCCGACCGGGTGACCAGGCTGTCCAGCACCCCGTCGATGCTGTCGCGCAGCACGAAGGTGCCGGTGACGAAGGAGACCCCCAGCATCACCGCGACCGCGGTCATCAGGAGCCGGACCAGGTGGCCCCGGAGCCCGCGCAGCGTGACGTGGAGCATCTCAGGCCGCGCCGGTCGGGCCGGCGATGGTCTCGAGGCGCTGCATCCGGTCCAGGACGGTGGCCGTCGTGGGGGCGAGCACCTGGTCGACGATCCGGCCGTCGACCAGGAACAGCACCCGGTCGGCGTACGACGCCGCGACCGGGTCGTGGGTGACCATCACCATGCTCTGCCCGAAGTCGTCCACCGAGCGCCGCAGGAACCGAAGGATCTCGCCGCTGGCCCGGGAGTCCAGGTTGCCGGTGGGTTCGTCGGCGAAGACGATCGCCGGACGGCTGACCAGCGCACGGGCGCAGGCGACCCGCTGCTGCTGGCCGCCGGAGAGCTGTTCGGGCCGGTGCCCCAGGCGGTCCCGGATGCCGAGGGTGTCGACCACCGTGTCGAACCAGGCGGTGTCCAGCCGGGCGCCGGCGATGTCGACGGGCAGGGTGATGTTCTCCCGCGCCGTCAGGGTCGGGACCAGGTTGTAGGCCTGGAAGACGAACCCGAGCCGGTGCCGACGCAGCAGGGTGAGCTCCTTGTCCTTCAGCCCGGCGAGGTCGACCCCGTCGATCAGCACCTGTCCTGACGTCGGGGTGTCCAGGGCCGCCATGCAGTGCATGAGCGTCGACTTCCCCGACCCGGACGGGCCCATGATGGCGGTGAGGCGACCCCGGCCGAGCTCGACGGTCACGTCGTCGAGCGCCGTGACCGTCGCGTCACCGTGGCCGTAGACCTTCGTCAGGTGGCAGGCGCGCGCGATCGGCTCACCGTCGGTCAGGCCGTCGATCTCCGCCGGAGTGAGGGTCGGTGCGAGCGTCACCGACCCTCACGTCTCCATCGGCGGGACGACCACCACGGGGCTCGGCGCGTGCCGCAGGAGCGCCCGCGTCGACGACCCGAAGGACCTCCCGGGGGTGTGCGCCAGGCCGGAGTGCCGTCCGACCACGGTGAGGCTGCTCGACGCGGCGTACGCGACCAGGCGCTCCGCGGCGCGCCCCACGCTGGTCTCGACGCGCACGTCGAGCCCGGTGGGCCGGTCCGCGAGGCCCTCGACCCAGGACTCAATGTCGGTGGCGCGGCGGGCCTCGTGCGTCGCGAGCTGGTCGTCGGACCAGGCCAGCTCGGGCGGGGGGTCCCAGCTGCAGAGCACCCGCAGCGCGACCCCGTGCCGGGCGGCGTACGCCGCGGCGAGAACGACCGCGGCCTCGGCGCGCTCCACCCGGTGGCGGTGCAGGTGCCGCCCCGTGTGCCCGTCGCTGGGGGCACGGAGGTCGTCCGGGTGCAGGTCGACGCCGACCGTGACCGGGTCCGTGGTGTCGCGGGCCCCGGGCGGCGGCCAGTCGTCGGGGACCACCGCCACCGGCACCGGGCAGCGCCCGACCACGGACATGGAGGTGCTGCCCTCGACCCAGCGGCGCACGGCGCCGAGCCGGCGCTGGCCGATCACCAGCATCCCCGCGTCCGGGCAGGCCTCGAGCAGCACCTCCCACGCGTGGCCGGTGGCGGTCTCGGCGGTGACGCGGGTCGTGGCCGGTCCGGCCTCCTGGTCGGACAGGTGCTCCACCAGGTCCTCGAGGGCGGCGCTTGCGTCGTCCCACCCCGGCTCGGGGTAGGGCGTCCCGAGGCGCCCGAAGGTCGGGGCCAGCGGCTCGAGCGGGGCGCAGGCGGTGAGCAGGTGCAGCGGCCGGCCCGCGGCCCGAGCCTCGGCGACCGCCCAGGCCAGGGCCCCGAGCGGGCGGCCGGTGGACTCGTCGGTCCGCGTGCGCGGGTCTTGGTCGGTGTCGACGCCGACCAGCACGCCGCCGGGCGGGGTACGGGTCGGGCGGGTTCCGGGCAGCCCGGAGACCGCAACGGGTCTGCGCCGGGGCCTGTTGGTCGTGGTCATGATGCCTCCTCGGGGGCGGTCGTTCGCCATTTCCAGGCTTGCCGCGACTGCGCCCCGCCACAGGGGCCGAAAGTCCACTCACGGCCTGCCGAGGGTCCGGAACCGCTTGTGGGCCGCGTCGACCAGCGGCAGGACGAGCACCGCCAGCAGGCAGAACAGCCACCCGGTCGCCGGGGGCCACGCCCCGCCCAGCGCCTCGGCCACCCAGGGGACGGCCAGGAAGACCAGGAGCAGGACGGCCTCGACGACCACCGCCCCGACCACCCAGGGGTTGCCGCGCGGGTCGAGGCGCCACACCGGACGGGACTCGCTGCGACAGACGAAGGCGTTGACCATCTGCCCGACGGCGATGACGGCGAAGGCCGACCCGGAGGCGAGGGCGAGCAGGGAGGCGGGGGCGTCCGCGCCGTAGCTCCAGCCGCCCTGGAGGAGCACGGCGAAGAACGCCGCCATGGACAGCACCGCCTCGGTCGGTCCGAGGACCAGCAGCGAGCGACGCAGCAGCGGACCGTCGACGACGTCGGTGGAGCGCCGGGGACCCCGCATGGTCCGGTCGTCGGCCGGCTCAGCCCCCAGCGCGAGCGCCGGGAGCATGTCGGTGCCGATGTCGAGGGCCAGCACCTGGAGCACCCCGATCGCGAGCGGGATCTCGCTGCCGGTCACGGCCCACAGGACGAACGGCACGAGCTCGGCGACGTTGTCGGTCAGGTGGAAGGTCAGGAACCGTCGGATGTTGAGGAAGGTGCCGCGCCCCAGCCGCACCGCCGTCGGTATCGTCGCGAAGCTGTCGTCGAGGAGCACCAGGTCGGCGGCCTCCCGGGCGACGTCGCTGCCGGCCCGGCCCATCGCGATCCCGACGTCGGCCTCCCGCAGCGCCGCCACGTCGTTGACGCCGTCCCCGGTCATCGCCACCACATGACCGTGCTGGCGCAGCGCACGCGCGATCCGGAGCTTGTCGGCCGGCGACACGCGGGCCACCACCGCGCCGTCGTCACGGTCCAGGAGGTCGGCGACGTCGCGGTCGGCCTCGGGCAGGTCGGAGCCCTCGACGACGACCCCGCCCGGACCGAGCAGGCCGACCTCGGTGGCGATCGCGGCCCCGGTCAGCGCGCTGTCTCCGGTGACCATGGCCAGGCGGATCCCGGCGCGTCGGCACAGCGCGACCGCGGCCGGCACCTCGTCCCGGGGCGGGTCTCGCAGCCCGACGAGCGCCAGCAGCTCGAGCCGTGCGGCCCCGGTCGCGAGGAGGTCGTCCTCGGTGCGCACCGACGAGCCGCCCACGACGCGGCACACGGCGATCACCCGTCGCCCGCGCCCCGACATCCGCACCAGCTCCGCCCGGGCCTCGGGCGAGGAGCCGCCGCACCGGTCGAGCAGCCGCTCCGGCGCGCCCATCAGGTAGCCGACCTCGCCCAGGGCGGTGGCGCTGGACAGGCTGGCCGAGGTGAAGGGCAGGCGGGCCGAGGGCGTCCCGGCCTCCGCCTCGGGGAGCCCGAGCCGGGAGGCGAACACGTCCAGCGCGGCGTCCATGGGGTCACCGTCGGCCACCCAGGAACCCTCACGCAGCACCGCGCGGCCGGTCGCGCACCCGCGGGCGCCGGCGGCGGCCGCGCGCGCGAGCCGCAGGGCGCCCGGTGCGCCGGTGGCCGTGCCGTCGGGCTCGTACCCGGTCCCGAGCACCGCGACCGGTCCGGCGGTGGTCCAGACCTCCACCACCGACATCTCGTTGCGCGTCAGGGTCCCGGTCTTGTCGGTGCAGATGAAGGTCGTCGCCCCGAGCGTCTCGACGGCCTCGAGGCGACGGACCAGCGCCTGGTCACGCGCCATGGTCTGCGCGGCCCGCGCGAGGGAGAGCGTGACGGTCGGCAGCAGACCCTCAGGCACGAGCGCCACCATCACCCCGATGCCGAGCAGCAGCGCCGAGGTCACCCCGAGGCCGATCAGCATCGACGTCCCGGCCAGCAGGACGCCGACCGAGACGGCCAGCACGGCGACCACGAGCACCAGCCGGTGCAGCTGCTTCGACAGCGGGCTGAGCGGACGGTGTGCCTGCTCGGTCAGCGCCGCGATCCCGGCCAGACGGGTCCGGGCACCGGTCGCCACCACGACGCCCGCGGCGTCCCCCTGGACCACGAACGTCCCGGCCGCGACCTCGTCCCCCACGACGTGCACGACCGGCAGGCTCTCCCCCGTCAGCATCGACTCGTCGACGCTGACCTCGTGCGCCTCGACGAGGCGGACGTCGGCCCCGACGCGGACGCCCGGGGTCAGCACGACGAGGTCCTCCCGGACGAGGTCGACCACGGGCACCACGACCAGGACACCGTCGCGGCGCACCCGCGTCGAGGCCGGCATCATCGCCACCAGCTGCTCCGCCGCACGGTCGGCCTTGTGCTCCTGGGCGAAGGCGAAGACGCCGTTCAACAGGACGATCACCACGATCGCACCCGCCAGCTCCCCCATCCCGGCGACGAGAGCGAGCAGCGCCGCGACCCAGAGCATCCCGGCGAAGAAGTGGGTCAGCTCCGCCAGGAGCAGCCGCCAGGCGGGGGTCGGCGGTGGGCGGGGCACGGCGTTCGGCCCGTCCTGGGCCCGCCGCGCCACGACCTCCGCCGCCGTCAGACCCGGCGCGACGTCGGCCGTGGCCGCGGTCACGTCGTCATCGGGTCGTCATCGGGTCGTCATCGGGTCGTCAGCGCGAGGTGCCGACCCCAGCTGCGCGCCCGTGACAGCTCACCCTCGGTCAGCGGCCCGCGTACGTCGGTGACGTAGAAGCTGGTGACCTCACCGACGTCGAGGCCCCGCCGGCGCAGGAGCTTGGCGGTGCGGTGCGCGGCGGAACCGGGGAGGTGACGGACCTTCGTGGCCCGGGTGTCGAAGACGGCGACCGCGCCGGGGACCTCGGGCGCGGCGCCGGGCGATGGCGGTGTGAGGTCCAGCGTGTCCAGCCACTCGCGGACACCGGTCGTCGCGTCGGAGGCCTCCGCGCCCTGGGTGACGGCCTCGGCCCGGGTGGCGGGTCGGCTGAGGGTGAAGGTGTGGGTCGGGGCTCCCAGCACCAGCAGGTCCTGCGCGAGCTCGTGGTCGCCGGCGTCGCCCACCCGGCACCGGGTCACCTCGACGCCCTGGTCCTGCAGGCCCTCGCAGATGGCGTCGGCGACCTGCTCGGTGTTGCCGAACAGCGACTCGAAGACCACGGACGCCCTCATGCCCTCCACTCCCCCGCCGGTGGGCCGCTGGCCAGGCCGTCGGAGTCGCCCAGGGTCGCCACCATGACGGCCTTGATCGTGTGGAGGCGGTTCTCGGCCTGGTCGAACACGATCGAGGCGCTCGACTCGAACACCTCGTCGGTGACCTCGAGCGAGCTCAGGCCGGTCTGCTGGAACAGCTCCTCGCCGACCTCGGTGCGCCGGTCGTGGAAGGCCGGCAGGCAGTGCATGAACTTGGTCGCCGGGTTGCCGGTCGAGGCCATCAACGCGGCGTCGACCTGGTACGGCGTCAGCAGGGCGATCCGCTCGGCCCACGTCTCGACGGGCTCGCCCATGGACACCCACACGTCGGTGTGGACGAAGTCGACGCCGGCCACCCCGGCCCGGACGTCGTCGGTGAAGGTCAGCCGGGCGCCGGTGGTCGCGGCGACGGCGCGGGCCGCGGCGATGATCTCCGGGGGCGTCTGGAGCGAGGACGGGGCGACCATCCGCACGTCCATGCCGAGCAGGGCGCCGGAGAGCAGCAGCGAGTTGGCGGTGTTGTCCGCCGCGTCGCCGACGAAGGCGAAGGAGACGCGGTCGTCGGGCTTGTCGACGTGCTCGCGCATGGTCAGGGCGTCGCAGAGCGACTGGGTGGGATGCCAGCGGTCGGTCAGCCCGTTCCAGACCGGCACCCCGGCGTGAGCGGCCAGCGACTCGGCGGTGGCGTGGCTGAAGCCGCGGAACTCGATCGCGTCGTACATCCGACCCAGGACGCGGGCGGTGTCGGCGGTGGACTCCTTGTGCCCCATGTGGGAGCCGGTCGGGTCGAGGTAGGTGACGTGGCCGCCCTGGTCGTGCGTGGCGACCTCGAAGGCGCACCGAGTACGGGTGGAGGCCTTCTCGAAGATCAGCGCGACGTTGCGCCCGCGCAGGTGCTGCACCTCCCGGCCCTGCTCCTTGTCGGCCTTGAGGCACTCGGCCAGCGTGAGCAGGTGGCGCCACTCGTCGGGGGTGAAGTCCAGCTCGCGGAGGAAGTGCCGCCCGCGCAGGTCCAGGTGGTGGCGACGCTCGCTGACGGCGGGCACGACCGGGCCGACCGCGGTGCTCATGCGTCCACCGCGTCGCGCTCGATGGGGCAGGTCATGCAGCGGGGCCCGCCGCGGCCGCGGCCGAGCTCCTCGCCGACGACGGGGATCACCGTGATCCCCTGCTCGCCGAGGTAGGTGTTGGTGACGGCGTTGCGCTCGTAGCCGAGCACCACGCCCGGGGACACCGCCAGGAAGTTGTTGCCGTCGTCCCACTGCTCCCGCGCGGCCCTGCGCTCGTCGATCGGGCTGCGCAGCAGCCGCAGGTCGGCCACCCCCAGCAGGTCGGCCAGGACCGCGAAGAGGTCGGTGTTCTCCTCCACCTTCAGCTCACCGGCGTCGTCGAGGCGGGTGAGGGTGAAGGACCGCAGCTGCTCCGGCAGGTACGGGAACAGGCAGAAGGTGTCCTTGTCGACCATCGTCATCACGGTGTCGAGGTGCATGAACGCCCGGGAGTGGGGCAGCTCCACCACCAGGACGGTGTCGACCGTGCCGGCCCGGAACAGGCTGCGGGCCAGGATCTCGATCCCCTGCGGGGTCGAGCGCTCCC
>JBBSKO010000101.1:0-7815 GCA_038256225.1 Propionibacteriales bacterium
GGTGCGCACCGGCCTCGAGGTCACCGTGGTCGTGCTCGGGCTGCTGCTCGGCGGCGTCGCCGGGGTCGGGACGGTGCTCTACGCACTGGCGATCGGGCCGCTCACCCAGCTGATGCTGCCCCGGGCGACCGTCGAGCTGCCTTCGCCCGACCGGGCGGCCCGCCCGGCCTGACCGGAACGGTCACCTCGGCGCGCCGGAACGGTCACCTCGGCGCGCCGGAACGGTCATCTCGGCTGTCCGCGAGCGTCATCTCGGCGTCAGCGGCGGGTGGCGATGATCGCCGCGGCGTCGGAGGCGACCATCACCTCGGCGGCGGTGAAGCGGTGGTCCGAGAGCCACCGCTCGCGCATCGCGTCGACCCGGCCGTCGGCCATCGGCGGCCACTGCTCGCACGGCACGAAGTCGTCGAGGACCACGATGCCGCCGGGCTCGACGAGGTCGGCGACGGCCTCGACCGAGACCGCGGTCGGCTCGCCGGAGTCGAGGAACAGCAGGGAGAACGGGCCCTGGTCGCGCAGGGTGTCCCAGTCGGCCGAGCGGACCTCGACCTGCGGGTCGTCGACGAAGATCTCCGCGGCGGCCTCGGCCAGCTTCCGGTCCAGCTCGGCGGTCAGGATGCGCGCGTCCCCGCGCAGGCCCGAGCGGAGCCAGGCCGTGCCCACGCCGCAGCCGGTGCCGAACTCGGCCATCGTCCCGGTGCGGGTCGCGGCCAGCGTGGCCAGCAGCCGGCCGGTCTCGTTGCGGCAGAAGGAGACGTAGCCCGCCCGGCGGGAGACGTCGAAGGCGCGTCGCACCACGGCCGGCAGGTCGAGGGGAGCGCTCATCGGGCGATCCTCGCACCCGTGAGACGGCCGTCCCAGCCCGCGGACGGGCCCGTGACACGATCGCGACATGGCCCGCTCGGAGGACACGTCGCTGCTGGAGGTGCTCGCGATCCCGGCCATGGTCGGCGTGGGAGCGCTGATCGCCGTGCAGTCGGAGATCAACGGCCGGCTCGCCACCGAGCTCGGCGGCGGGGCCAGGGGCGGGGTGGCCGCCGCCGTGGTCAGCTTCGGGCTCGGCCTGACCGTGCTGGCCGCCGTCGTCCTGGCCGTGCCGCGGCAGCGGGCCGGGGTGCTCCGCATCCTGTCCGCCGTCCGGGGCGGCCGGCTCCCCGCCTGGCAGCTGCTCGGCGGCGTCGCCGGGGCCTCCCTGGTGGCCTCGCAGGGCCTGGCCGTCGGCACGATCGGCGTTGCGCTCTTCACCGTCGCGATGGTCGCGGGCCAGACCTCGAGCGGGATGCTGGTCGACCGGGCCGGGCTGGGCCCCTCGGGCGCCCAGGCCGTCAGCGCGGGCCGGGTCGTCGGGGCCGCCCTGACCGTCGGGGCCGTCGTCCTCGGCGTCGCCGGACGGATCGGGGGAGGGGACCCGCTGACCGTGGGCGTGCTCCTGCTCTGCCTGCTCCCGCTGCTCGCCGGTGCGGCCACGTCCTGGCAGCAGGCCGTCAACGGCCGGGTGTCGGCGGTCGGCGGGCCGATCGCTGCGGCCTTCAACAACTTCGTGGTCGGGCTGCTGGCGCTGCTGGCCTTCCTGGTCGTCGTGCTGGTCGTGGCGCCCGGTGACCTGCAGGGCCTGCCGGGCACGTGGTGGCTCTACGCCGGCGGACCCGTCGGGGTCCTGTTCATCACCCTGTCCGCCCGCCTGGTGAGCGTCCACGGCGTCCTGGTCCTCAGCCTGTGCACCGTCGCCGGCCTCGTGGTGGGCTCGCTGCTGATCGACGCCCTGGGGCCCGACTCCCACCTGGGCCCGCTCACGGTCGTCGGTGCCCTGCTGGTCCTGGCCGGGGTCGCGGTGGGCGCGGTCTCCAGCGCCCGCGCCGCCCGCGCACGCCGCGCCGACGCCACGGCGCAGGCGCCCGTCGCGCCCTGACGGGACGGCCCGGTGGTGGGACGCCCGTCCCACATCGTGGGACGTTCCGGTCGAACCGGTGCGCACGAGGCGCCGCCCGGCATAGGTTCCACTCACCATGCGGACCGTCCTCGTACTCATCGAGCGCCGCGACGGGGCCCAGCAGTAGTTCACTGCTCGTGAGGCCACCTCGTCGCGGTGGTCCTTGCAGACGGCTTCACGACCCTCTCTGACGTCGCCCCTCGTGGGCGGGTGTCCCCGCAGAGCGCGTGATCCGCTGCCTGCCGGTCTCTCCCGTCCGTGCGATCCACGGTCGTCCTCGCCCGCCCCCCGCGGGGCGACGTCAGCAGCGGCGCCCCGGCCGTGTCCGGGCGCCCGCTGAGGCACGACCCGACCGCACGTCCACCCGCACCACGCACCGGAGGAGAGACCGATGTACGACATGTACCCCGACTGGGGCCCCGCCAACCACCTGCCCGAGAACCCCCGCTCGTTCGAGGCCGTGCAGGCCTCGCTCGACCTGCGGGACAACGGCGGCCAGCGCCCCGACGACAACTAGGTTCGTCCCATGTCGCAGACCCCCCCGCCGCCCCGTCCCGACGTAGTCCACCTCGCCGTCATCCCCGGCGACGGCATCGGACCGGAGGTGACCGCCGAGGCCCTCAAGGTCCTCGAGGTCGCCGCGCCCGACGGGGTGAAGGTCGAGCAGACCCGCTACGACCTCGGCGCCGAGCGCTACCTCGCGACCGGCGAGGTGCTGCCCGACAGCGTCCTCGCCGAGATCCGCGGGCACGACGCGATCCTGCTCGGCGCCGTGGGGGGCCGGCCGGGCGACCCGGCGCTGCCGCCGGGCCTGCTCGAGCGGGGCCTGCTGCTGCGGCTGCGCTTCGAGCTCGACCACTACGTCAACCTCCGCCCCTCGCGGATCTATCCCGGGGCCACCTCGCCGCTGGCGAACCCCGGCGAGGTCGACTTCGTGGTCGTCCGTGAGGGCACCGAGGGGCCCTACACGGGCAACGGCGGCTCCATCCGCACCGGCACGCCGCACGAGGTCGCCACCGAGGTCTCGCTGAACACCGCGTACGGCGTGGAGCGCGTGGTGCGCGACGCCTTCGCGCGCGCGCAGCGCCGCCCGGCCAAGAAGCTGACGCTGGTCCACAAGACCAACGTGCTCGTGCACGCCGGCGCCGTGTGGTGGCGGATCACGCAGGAGGTCGCCGCGGAGTTCCCCGAGATCACCGTCGACTACATGCACGTCGACGCGGTGATGATCCACCTGGTGACCAACCCGTCCCGCTTCGACGTGATCGTCACCGACAACCTCTTCGGCGACATCGTCACCGACCTCGCCGCCGCCATCACCGGCGGCATCGGGCTCGCCGCGTCCGGCAACGTCAACCCCGACCGCACCGCGCCGTCGATGTTCGAGCCGGTCCACGGCTCGGCGCCCGACATCGCCGGCCAGGGGGTCGCCGACCCGACCGCCGCGATCCTCTCGGCCGGCCTGCTGCTGGACCACCTCGGCTTCGCCGACGAGGCGGCCGCGCTGGAGGCGGCGGTGATCGCCGACCTGGCCGAGCGCGACCCGGGCGTGCCCCGCCGTACCAGCGAGACCGGCGACGCCGTCGCGGCCCGCCTGGCCTGACCCGCCGAGAGCCAGGGGACTACCGTGCCTGCCATGCAGATCAGCACCACCCGGACCAGCGCCCCGACCACCGACGACGACCTGGCCCGGATCCTGGCCGAGCCGGGCTTCGGGACCCACTTCACCGATCACATGCTGACGGTGGAGTGGACCCCGTCGACGGGCTGGACGGGCGCGCGTGTCACGCCGTACGCCCCCCTCACCCTGGACCCCGCGACCGCGGTGCTGCACTACGCGCAGGAGATCTTCGAGGGCATGAAGGCCTACCGCCGCGACGACGGGTCGGTGTGGTCCTTCCGGCCGGAGGAGAACGCGGCGCGGATGGTGCGGTCCTCGCGGCGCCTGGCGCTGCCCGAGCTGCCGGTCGAGGACTTCGTGGCCTGCGTCGACGAGCTGGTGCGTGTCGACGAGCGCTGGGTGCCGGACGCCGCGGGGGAGAAGAGCCTCTACCTGCGCCCGTTCATGTTCGCCTCGGAGGCGTTCCTCGGGGTGCGCCCGGCCCAGCACGTGACCTTCATGGTCATCGCCAGCCCGGCCGGCTCCTACTTCAAGGGCGGGGTCGACCCGGTCTCGTTGTGGCTGACCGAGGAGTACACCCGCGCCGGCCGCGGCGGGATGGGCGCGGCGAAGACCGGTGGGAACTACGCCTCGTCCCTGGTCGCCCAGCAGGAGGCGACCGCGCACGGCTGCGACCAGGTCGTCTTCCTCGACGCCCAGGAGGGGCGCTACGTCGAGGAGCTCGGCGGGATGAACCTCTACTTCGTCCACGACGACGGCCACGTCGTGACCCCGGAGACCGGCACGATCCTCGAGGGCATCACCCGCGCCTCGATCATCGAGCTCCTCGGCACCCTCGGCCACCCCGTCGAGGAGCGTCGCTTCTCGATCGAGGAGTGGCGCGAGGGCGTGTCGTCGGGACGGATCACCGAGGTGTTCGCCTGCGGCACCGCCGCCGTGGTCACCCCGGTCGGCGCCCTGCACGAGGCCGGCGGCTCCACCCCGGCGCCGGCCTCGGTCGAGCTGACGAACCGGGTCCGCCAGGCCCTCGTCGACGTCCAGTACGGCCGGGCCGAGGACGCGTTCGGCTGGATGCACCGCATCGTCTGACCGCCCTGGTCGACCGGGCCGGGCACGGGCATGATGGCGGGATGTCCCACCCGCTCATGTTCGACGAGGACGACCCGGTCCTCGCCCGGCTGCGCGCCGCAGCGGCCCCGCTGCCCGACGTGCACGAGAAGGTCTCCCACGGCCGGCCGGTGCTGACGGCGGGGGAGAAGGGCAAGGTGTTCGCGGTCTACGGCGGGGGCGTCAAGGTGCGCCCGGGCGTGCACGAGCGGCACGACCACGCGGTCCTGCTCAAGCCGGACCCGGCCGAGGCCGGGGCGCTCGCCGAGGACCACCGGTTCTTCAGCCCGGCCTACTACGGCCCGTCCGGGTGGGTCGGCCTCGACCTCGACGGCGGCGCGGCCGGCCACGACGTCGACTGGGCCGAGGTGGGTGAGCTGCTCGAGTCCTCCTACCGGACCGTCGCCAGCGCCCGGCTGCTGTCCCGCCTCGACCAGCCCTCCTGAGCGCCGCTCAGGTCGTGGCTGCCGGGGGGTCCGGTCGCTTCCGGAACCGCTGCAGCCAGGCGACCTGCCGGGCGACCTCGGGGTCGGCGGCGAGCTCGGCCCGGACGAAGACGACGTTGTACTGGCTCGGCCGCCGCGTGTCGCGGGCCACCGGCAGCAGACCGTGGCGCCGCAGGTGGGCTGCGGTGTGCGTGTCGAGCCACTGCCCCTCCCAGGTGACCTCGTCCTCCACCTCGAGGTACAGGACGTCGACGCGGCGCAGCACCTCGGGTCCCGAGCAGAGCACGGCCTCGTTGGCGCCCTCCACGTCGATCCAGGCCACGATCCGCCCCTCGCCGGACAACGCCTGCTCCTCGTCGAGGCGGACCGCGGGGACGGAGACGGTCTTGGACTCGACCTCGCGCACGTGGTGGCCCAGGGAGGCCATCCGCGAGGTGAGCGGGCGCACCCGGTTGCCCAGCTCCACCGGCAGGTGCAGCTCCACCTCGCCCGAGATCGGGGCCACCGCGACGTTGCGGTAGTCCACCCCCGCGCCCTGGACCCTCGTCCTGAACTTCTCGTGGACGTAGGGGTTGGCCTCGAACGCCAGGCTCCGCACGCCGACCAGCTCGCGCGTCGCCCACTGGCTGAAGGAGGCCTCGTGAGCGCCGATCTCCAGGGCGAACGCGGGCTGGACGCGGTGACAGAGCCGACGGAAGAAGTCCAGGACCCGCTGCTCGACCTCCGCCGTCTCCAACGGCGACGTCTCCGCGGCGGCCGCCCAGGTGCGCGCCCAGGCCAGGTACTGCTGCGTCTCGATCTCGGTCAGCTCGACGGTGGTCGGATCGGTCGTCACGGGGCCTCGTTCCACAGGGCTCGGCAGGGTGGTCGTGGTGCGGATCACCGCGACCCTAGCCGCCGCGGGCGCCCGGCCCGCTGACGCCGTCCTGCGCGTCACGGGGTCCGGTCACGCGCCGCCACGGATATCCTCGGCGCGTGACCTCCACCCACTCCTCGCCCCCGGTGCGTCCGCGCGTCGGCGACTACGAGCTGATCGTGAAGATCGGTGAGGGCGGGATGGGTGTGGTCCACCTGGCCCGCCGGCCCGGCGAGGACCGGGTCGCGCTGAAGGTCCTCCGCCCGCACGTGGTGGGCGACGAGGAGGCCCGGGCGCGCCTGGCCCGCGAGGTGTCGTCGCTCGGACGGATCCGGAGCCGCTGGGTCGCCGAGATCGTCGACGCCGACCCCTGGGCCGAGGTGCCCTACGTCGCGACCCGCTACGTGCCGGGGCTGTCGCTGCACGACCACGTGCTCGAGGACGGCAAGGTGACCGGCCGCGACCTGACCTGGTTCGCCGGGTGCCTGGCCGAGGGACTGGCCAGCGTGCACGCCGCCGGGGTGCTGCACCGCGACGTCAAGCCGTCCAACGTGCTGATGGAGGGCCGGACCCCGATCCTGATCGACTTCGGGCTGGCCCGCGTCGCCGACGACCCGAAGCTCACCCACACCGGCTGGCTGCTCGGCACGCCCGGCTACCTCGCCCCCGAGATCCTGCACGGCGACGAGCCGACGCCGGCTGCCGACGTGCACTCCTGGGCGGCCACCGTGGCCTACGCCGCGACCGGCGCACCGCCGTTCGGCCGCGGCCCGGCGATGGCGATCATGGACCGCGTCCGTCGCGGCCAGCACGCCCTCGACGACCACCCCGACCTCCCCGAGCCGCTGCGCTCCGTCGTGGTCGCCGCCCTCGACCCGGAGCCCGCGGAGCGTCCGGACCTCGCCAGCCTCCTGGACTGGCTCCGTCCGCAGTCCACCCGCCCGCACGACCGACCCGTGCCGCCCCCGCTCGGGCCGTCCGGCCGCGACGCCTGGACCGGCCTCGACGCCGACCTCGACCTCGACCCCGACCGCGACCTCGACGGGGGAGACGGGGACGCGGGCTGGACCCACGAGACAGCGCCGGTCGGGCTGCACCACTGGCAGGAGGACACCACCCTGCGGGCCGGTCCGGACCCGGCCGAGGCCCACGACACCCGGGTGCTGACCGCGGTCGACGACCGCGTGGCCCCCGGCCAGGACGACGCCTGGCTCCCGGGTTCCTGGCAGGACGCCCCGCCGCCTGCCCGCGACGACCGCGACGACCGCGCCGACAGCCGCTGGGACGACGGCTCGGACGACGACCCCGAGCAGGGGTGGGAGCCCTGGCAGCCTCCCCGCACCACCGCGGCCGAGCGCGCCCGCCGCGGGACGCTCGTCCTGCTCGCCGGCGCCGGCGTCACCGCCGGCGTCGCCGCGTTCCCGTGGCTCGCCACGATCACCGCGCTGCTGGTCGTCTGGGTGCTCCGCAGCGGCTCGCTGGCCCGTTCCCGGGTCGCCGACCGGCGCCTGAGGCGCGGCCGGTCGAGCTGGTGGGAAGGTCCGGCCCTGGTCGTCGGCAGCCCGCTGCACCTGCTCCGCGGGTTGCCGAGCACGCTCGGTCTGGGGCTGGTGGCGGGTGCGCTCGCGGCCTCGGCCGGTCTGGTCGCGGTCGCCGCGACCGGGGAGATGTCCCGAGCGCTCGCGGTCGCGGGCGCGGCCCTGGGCCTCGCCCTGTGGTGGGGCCCGGGCGCGAGCCGGGTGCGCGGACCGGTCGGAGCCGTCGTGCGCCCGCTGGCGCACCGGCTGCCGGTCTGGCTGCTCGCCGTCGTGCTCGCCGGCGCCGCGGCTGCCGGTCTGGCCTCCCTGGCCTCGAC
>JBBSKO010000102.1:0-7724 GCA_038256225.1 Propionibacteriales bacterium
CGATGGTCGCGAACGCACGCACCGCGTGACGTCGAGACGGAGGAGCAGTCATGAACCAGGGATTCCCGGGCCAGTGGGCCAAGCACATCGATGCCGTGTGGGGCGCGCAGCAGCGTCGTACGGCGGGCGGACCGCACGGACCCGGCGG
The DNA here is from genome assembly GCA_038256225.1 of Propionibacteriales bacterium. Taxonomy (GTDB): domain Bacteria; phylum Actinomycetota; class Actinomycetes; order Propionibacteriales; family Nocardioidaceae; genus Nocardioides. Next base: position 149 of record JBBSKO010000102.1, read on the forward strand.
CGGGCCGGCCGGCGGACCGCCGCCGTGGCTCGCCGGCCTCTTCGGCATGGGCCAGAGCCCCGAGGCCAAGCCGCGCGCCCGCCGTGGCGACGTCCGCTCGGCCATCCTCGACGTCGTCCGCGCCGCGGCCGAGCGCGGTGAGCCGGTCAACGGCTACCAGGTCATCCAGCAGATCGCCGAGCGCAGCGAGGAGGCGTGGCGCCCCAGCCCCGGCTCGGTCTACCCGACGATCAGCCAGCTCGAGGACGAGGGCCTGCTCGTCACCGACGAGACCCTCGGCCGCAAGAGCCTGCGGCTCACCGCGGCCGGCGAGGCCTACGTCGCCGAGCACGCCGCCGAGCTGGCGTCCGTCTGGACGCCCTTCGAGCAGCACCGGCCCGGCGCGGACCAGGACGCGGCGGCCGGCGACGGCAGCGGCGCGTCGTGGCGCGACCTGAAGCCCGAGATCGGGCAGATGATGAGCGCCGTCTGGCAGATCGTCACCAGCGGCTCGGAGGCGCAGAAGACCGCCGCCGCCGCGGTCCTCGTCGAGACCCGTCGCAAGCTCTACGGGATCCTCGCCGACGGCGAGCACCCCACCGCCGACCCGGCCACGGACCGGACCACCGACGAGATCATCGGCGAGCAGGCCGAAGGCCCGCGATGAGCTCGCCGGCCGACCGGTCCCGACCCCCGCACCCGTCCCGGCTGCGGGTCGGCGACCAGGAGCGGGAGCAGGCCGCGGCCGCGCTGGGCGAGCACTACGCCCACGGCCGGCTCTCCCACGGTGAGCACGCGGACCGCCTCGACGCGGCCTGGTCGGCGCGCACCCGGGCCGACCTCGACCTGCTCTTCCACGACCTCCCGGTCGCCGGCTTCCGTCCGACCCCGCCCCCGGCCACGGTGGCCCGGGGCGCCGGGCGCCTGTCGCGCTCCGGGCCGAACCCGTGGCTGATCGTGCTCGCGGTCGTCGCCGCGGTCGTGGTGCTCTCCCAGGTCAATTTCGTGCTGACCCTCCTCCTGCTCGTCCTGGCCTTCGTCGCGGTGAAGCGTCACCGTCGCCGGGCCCGTCAGGTCGCCGGACCCCCGCTCTGGCACTGAGCGGTGCGGCGGCTACGCACCGGTGTGGCGGACCAGGGTCGCGCTCACGAGCTCGCCCGGCCCGTCGCCGGCCCGCGCCAGCAGCCGTCCGTCGGCGGCATGCACGCTCGAGCCTCCGCGGGTGAGCGGGTAGGACGTCGTCGGCCCGGCCGCGCTGGCCACGGCGACCGGGGCGCCCAGGGCCGCCGCCACCGCCAGGGTGCGGTCCCGACGCACCGACTCCTCGTCCGGTGCGTCGACGACCCCGGCGGCGTAGAGGTCGACGCCCATCTCCGCGAGCCGGGCCGTGTGCCGTGGCTCGCCGGCGTCCTTGCAGATGGCAAGGCCGACCGCCCATCCGTCGACGTCGACGACCCGGGCGCCGTCCCCGGCACCGAACCGCTCGGCCTCCTCCGCTCCCAGGAAGGTCTTGCGGTACGCCACGCGGGTGCCGCCCCCGTCGACCACCAGCACGGCAAGGTGCTCGAACCCGCCCTCGCGGACCGGGGCGCCGGCCAGCGCCAGCACCCCCGTCGCCCGGCACGCCGCCACCAGCGGGTCGAGGACCGGGTCGGTGGGGTCGACCGGCGCGGCGTCGAGCTCGTAGCCGGTCAGCGACATCTCGGGGAGCACCAGCAACCGCGCGCCGACCGCCGCGGCGGTCCGGACGGCGTCCGCGTGCGCGCCGACGTTGGCCGCGAGGTCGTGGGCCACCGTCACGGGCTGCGCCACGGCGACGGTGAGCGACGAGGCGGCCATCCGCCGAGCCTAGGGCGTGGCGCGGCCGCGGGTGGCCCGCCGCGACGGTGCACACCCGTAGCCTCACCAGCGTGATCAGCTTCGGACTCGGCCCCGACCACCTCGAGCTGCGCGCCTGGGTGCACACCTTCGCCGCCGACGTCGTCCGCCCGGCGGCGGCGGAGTGGGACGAGCGCGAGGAGTTCCCCTGGCCGGTGCTCGAGGAGGCCGCGAAGGTCGGCCTGTACTCGCTGGACTTCTTCGCCACCCAGGCCTTCGACGAGACCGGCCTCGGCATCCCGCTCACCATGGAGGAGCTCTTCTGGGGCGACGCCGGGATCGGGTTGTCCATCGTCGGCACCGCCCTGGCCGCCGCCGGCGTGAGTTCCAACGGCACCGACGAGCAGGTCGCCGAGTGGGTGCCGCAGATGTTCGGCTCGCCGGGCGACCTCCGCACCGCCGCCTTCTGCTCCTCCGAGCCCGACGCCGGCAGCGACGTCGGTGCGATGCGCACCCGCGCCACCTACGACGAGGCCACCGACGAGTGGGTGCTGAACGGCACCAAGACCTGGGCCACGAACGGCGGCATGGCCGACGTCCACGTCGTGACGGCCGTCGTCGAGCCGGAGCTGCGCTCCCGCGGCCAGGCCAGCTTCGTCGTCCCGCCCCGGACGAAGGGCCTCTCGCAGGGGCAGAAGTTCGCCAAGCACGGCATCCGCGCCTCCCACACCGCCGAGGTCGTCCTCGACTCCGTCCGCGTCCCGGGTCGCTGCCTGCTCGGTGGCAAGGAGAAGCTCGACGCGCGGCTGGCCCGCGCCCGCGCCGCGCGGGACGGCGCGACCGCGGCCTCCCCGGCCGGGCGGGGCGGGAACGCCAGCATGGCCACCTTCGAGCGCACCCGCCCCGCTGTCGGCGCCCAGGCCGTCGGCATCGCCCGGGCGGCGTACGAGGTCGCCCTCGACTACGCGAGGACGCGCGAGCAGTTCGGCAAGCCGATCATCGAGAACCAGGCCATCGCCTTCGCCCTGGCCGACATGCGCACCAGCATCGACGCCGCACGGCTGCTCGTCTGGCGCGCGGCGTGGATGGCCGCCACCGGCGCCAGGTTCGACGCCGCGGAGGGCTCGATGTCCAAGCTGGTCGCCGGGGAGACCGCCGTGGCGGTGACCGAGAAGGCGATGCAGGTGCTCGGCGGCAACGGCTACACGCGCGACTACCCGGTGGAGCGGATGGCCCGTGACGCCAAGATCTACACGATCTTCGAGGGCACCTCGGAGATCCAGCGCCTGGTGATCGCCCGCACCATCTCGGGTGCCCCGATCCGGTAGGCGACGACACCGTTCGTCCAGGTCGTCGGGCGCCGGCGGACATGTACCCCGCGGACCCGACGACGGCCACAGGCAGATCCGTACCCTGGCCACAGGACCGGCCTGTGGTGCCACAGGTCACGTCCCGCTACCGGAACACGGTGCGCGGGCGCAGAGTTGTCCAGGACGTGAGCCCTCGAGGCGCTCACGTGCACCGCACCCCCCAGCGCACCAGGAGTGAGCCAGTCGTGAGGAACATCCGCGTCGCCGTGATCGGCGCCGGGCCCGCCGGGATCTACGCCGCCGACATCCTGACCAAGGAGCACCCCGAGGCCCGGGTCGACGTGATCGAGCGGCTCCCCGCGCCGTACGGCCTGGTCCGCTACGGCGTCGCGCCGGACCACCCGCGGATCAAGGAGATCATCAAGGCGCTGCGCCGGGTGCTCGACCGCGACGGGATCCGCTTCCTCGGCAACGTCGACTACGGCACCGACATCGAGCTCGAGGACCTGCGCGAGCTCTACGACGCGGTCATCTTCTCCACCGGCGCCATGTCCGACCGCACGCTCGACATCCCCGGGGTCGACCTCGAGGGCAGCCACGGCGCGGCCGACTTCGTCAGCTGGTACGCCGGCCACCCCGACGTCCCGACCGCCTGGCCGCTGGACGCCGAGCAGGTCGCCGTCGTCGGCGCCGGCAACGTCGCCCTCGACGTCGCGCGGATGCTCGCCAAGCCGGCCGACGAGCAGCTGACGACCGAGGTCGCCGACAACGTCTACCAGGGGCTGAAGGCCAACCGGGCCACCGACGTCCACGTCTTCGCCCGCCGCGGCCCGGCCGAGATCAAGTTCTCGCCGATGGAGCTGCGGGAGCTCGCCCACTCCCCGAGCATCGACGTGCTCGTCGAGGAGGAGGGCTTCCAGATCGACGACGACGGCCAGTCCCGGATCAGCAGCAACAAGGGCACCCGGCTCGTGGTCGACACGCTGCTGAAGTACCTCGAGGCCGAGCCGACCGGCGCACCCCACCGGATCCACATCCACATGTGCCAGAACCCGGTCGAGGTCCTCGGCGAGGACGGCCGCGTCGTCGGTATCCGTACCGAGAAGACCGAGATGGACGGCACCGGCAACGCCCGCGGCACCGGCGAGTTCGTCGACCACCCCGTGCAGGCGGTCTACCGCGCGGTCGGCTACCGCTCCAGCGCCCTGCCCGGCCTGCCCTTCGACGAGTCCCGCGGTGTGCTGCCCAACGACGCCGGCCGCGTGGTGGACGAGGACGGGTTCGCCGTCACCGGCATCTACACCACCGGCTGGGTCAAGCGCGGCCCCGTCGGCCTGATCGGCCACACCAAGTCGGATGCCAACGAGACGGTGACGAACCTGCTCGCCGACCTCGACAAGCTGCCCGCCCCGACCGCGACCGACGACCTGCTGGTCCGCCTCGCGGAGCGCGGCGTCGACGCCACCGACTGGGAGGGCTGGGCCCGTCTGGACGCCCACGAGCTCGGGCTGGGCGAGGCCGCCGGCCGCGAGCGGGTCAAGGTCGTCCCGCGCGAGGAGATGCTGCGCGTCTCGCGCGGCTGACCCTCCGGGCCGTACGTGGTCGCGGGTGGTCCACCATGGTTGGCGGCGCGCCCGCGCCCGGAGCCCGAGGAGACCGTCCGTGACCGCCACCCCGCCGCGACCCGCTCCGCGGCCCACCCAGCGCCTCGCCTTCACCGGCACCATCACCGGCGTCGGCAGCACCTCGGGCATCCGCGTCGTGGTCGGCCACTGGCGCCGCTCGCCGCTGGGTGCCTTCGCCGACGCCATGGTCGAGACCGCGGACGGCCACCGCGTGCTGATCGCGCCGCGGCAGGACGTCGCGGACCTGGTCGGCTCGACCTACTCCTTCGACGAGGTGCGCGTCGAGCCGGTCGAGTGCGTGGCCGTGCCGACCTGGCTGACCTTCGCCTCGCCCTCGCTGCGTCTCTCGGTCGGTGTCGGGCGGCGCACGCCGACGGGCTGGGCCCTCCGGGCGGTGCCACGACCGGTCGCGGTCGCCCCCGCGTGGACGCTCGTCACCGACCCCGCCGCCCGGGTCCTGCAGCGCGGAGTGCGCACGCGGGGGCGTACCGGCGTGGGCCCCGAGGCGCGCCGGGAGTGGTACGGCGCCACCGACCACCACCGCGTGCACACCGTCGCGGGCTGGTGGGAGGACGTCCCGCTGGGCTCCCTGGCCGACGTTCGCCCGGCGACCTCGTTCGGGTTCTCCTCGAGCCCCGTCGCGCCGTCGCGCACGGACGTGGTCTCCACGATCGAGCTCTGACGGACCGGCGCGGGTCATCACCTGCTCGCCCGCCGAGATGACGCTTCCGGACAGCCGAGATGACCCTCGCGGCGCGTCGAGATGACGATTCCGGCCAGGGATTGACGCCCGGGCCGGGCCGGGACGCGACACGACCCGCCGCGACGGGTGTTCGCGACGGGTCGTGAGGCGGCGTCGTGGGACGCCGGGGTGCTGCGCGGGTCAGGCGGCCTGGACGATCGTGGCGTGGGACGCCATCTCGACGTGGCCGGCCGGGACCCAGTGCGCGACGGGACGGGTACGCCCGGACGCGTCGGTCGTCAACGTCCAGCGCATCACTAGCGCCGCGTTCTCGGTGGGCTCGTACATGGGACACCTCCTGTTCACCTTCTGTTCACCTAAGGTAGCACGACCGTCCACCCGACGTCGTGGAATCGCAGGTGCCCGGTCGGACGGGGCTCGCCGTGGGACTCGGTGCGTCAGGGCCGCCGTGACGGCCGTGCCGGGGAGAGCCCGGCGCGCTCGCGCACCAGCGCGGCGAGGGCGCGCGGCTCGTCGGCAGCCAGCACCACTCGCGTGACCGCCCGCCGACGCCCGCGCACGACGACCTCGAGCGGGGCGCGGAGGTCGAGGTGGAGCGAGGTGATCTTGCCGACCGGGACGAGCAGCTCGGCACGCTGCGGGTCGTCGCCGAGCTGCACCCGGCGTCCCGACTCGTGCGAGCGTTCCCGCACCCCCACGCCCACGACGAGGTCCCACGGCACGACGACTGCGGCGCCCCGTTCGGCGTTGCGGACGACGAGCCCGGTCCCGGTCACCAGGTGCGGGTAGACGTAGTGGCAGCCGGTCATCCCCAGGCACCACAGGACGCCCCAGATGCCGAGCACGTCCGCGGCCAGGCGCAGGCCCTCCCAGGGGATGATCAGGTGCAGCGCGACCAGCTCGACTGCGGAGACGGCGGTGAAGGCCCACATCGCCAGCGCTACGAGCCCCGAGTACGCCACCGTCCCGGCGTCGGCGGGCACGTGCGGTCGGCGGGTGAGCAGGCGGACGGCCCCGCAGTACATGCGCCACTCGGTCACCAGGGCCAGCCAGGCCAGCTCCCGTGCGCGGAGGAGCACCCGCCGCGGGCCGCTCATGCGCGTTGCTCCGCCACGAGCACCTGCAACCGTGCCGCGACGTCGGCAAGCGCTGCGTGGGTCGCTGCGTGCGCCTGCTCGTCGAGGTCGCCGAAGAGCTGGTCGGCCAGGCGCTCGTGGCCGGCGACCAGGGCGGCCACCAGCTCGGTGCCGGCCGGGGTCGGGGTGACGTGCACGGCCCGCCGGTCGGTCGGGTGCGGTCGTCGCTCCACCAGGCCCGACCCGACCAGGGCGTCGACGACGCTCGTCACCGAACGGGGCGCGAGCCCGGTCTCCACGGCGAGCTGCTGCTGCGTGGCCGGTCCGGTGGTGCCGACCAGCCAGAGCACGTGGCTGCGGGTCTCGGTCAGTCCCATCGCGGCCAGTCCGTGGCGCATGTCCTTGCCGAGCAGCACCGTGATGAGGAGCACGAGGTCGAGCGTGGGGGTGCGGGCCATATCGTGAGCGTATCTCATAATGAGTAAGCCTCACGAGTTGTTCGACCGGTTCGACGCCGCCCCCGCCGGGCCTGGCGCCCGGCCCGCACGTGCGTTATCCAGGAGGTCCGCAGCCCTCCGGGCGGCCGGACGACGAGGAGACCGCATGCCACCCGAGCCCGTCACGTTCGTCGACCGCGACCTGTCCGGCGCCCGCTTCGTCCGGGTCGACCTGTCCGGAGCCCTGATGCGCGCGGTGGACCTCCAGGGCGCCGACCTCGACGCCCCCTGGCTCGGCGAGGACGGGGGATCCCTGCTCGTCAACGGTGTCGACGTCGCGCCGCTGGTCGAGGCCGCCCTGGACGAGCGGTTCCCCGGCCGCGGCCTGCGGCGGGCCGCCGACCCCGAGGGGCTGCGTACGGCATGGGCCGCGCTGGAGCGAACCTGGGAGGCGACGGTGCGGCGCGCCGAGGGGATGGGGCCCAAAGCGGTCGACGTCTCCGTCGGCGGCGAGTGGTCCTTCGCCGAGACGCTGCGGCACCTGGTCATGGCGACCGACACCTGGCTCGGCCGCGCGGTGCTGCGGCTGGACGACCCGTACGACCCGCGGGGCCTGCCGAACGCTGAG
>JBBSKO010000103.1:0-7721 GCA_038256225.1 Propionibacteriales bacterium
CTCGCGGCGCTTGGGCGAGCCCACGCGACCGGTCTCGCCGGTGGAGAACGGCGGGAAGACGTACTTGTGCATGTAGCGGCGCGACTTCTCCGGCGACAGCGTGTCGAGCTTCTGCTCCAGCGTCAGCATGTTCAGCGTGGTGACACCCAGGATCTGGGTCTCACCGCGCTCGAACAGCGCCGAGCCGTGCACGCGCGGGATGACGCCGACCTCGGAGTGCAGCGGGCGGATGTCGGCGAGGCCGCGACCGTCCATGCGGATCTGGTCGCGCAGCACGCGCTCGCGCATGGAGGACTTGTTCAGCGCGCGGAACGCGGCGCCGATCTCCTTCTCGCGACCCTCGAAGTCGCCGCCGATCTTCTCGAGCAGCGCCGCCTTGATCTCGTCGGTGCGCGACTCGCGGTCCTGCTTGTCGGCGATGGTCAGCGCCTGGGCGACGTCGCCCTTGACCGCGGCCTCGACCGCGGCGTAGACGTCGTCCTCGAAGTCCAGGAAGACCGGGAAGTCGGCGACCGGCTTGGCGGCCTCCTTGGCCAGCTCGGCCTGGGCCTCGCACAGCTGCTTGATGAACGGCTTCGCGGCGTCGAGGCCCTGGGCCACGACCTCCTCGGTGGGGGCCTGGGCACCGGAGTGCACGAGGTCCCACGTCTGCTCGGTGGCCTCGGCCTCGACCATCATGATCGCGACGTCGCCGGACTCGGTGACCCGGCCCGCGACGACCATGTCGAACACGGCGCTCTCGAGCTGGCTGTGGGTCGGGAACGCGACCCACTGGCCGTCGATCAGCGCGACGCGGGTGCCGCCGACGGGGCCGGCGAACGGCAGGCCGGACAGCTGGGTGGACAGCGACGCGGCGTTGATGGCCAGCACGTCGTAGGGCATCTCGGGGTCGAGCGCCATGACGGTGATGACGACCTGGACCTCGGTGCGCAGGCCCTTCTTGAAGGTCGGGCGCAGCGGGCGGTCGATCAGGCGGCAGGTGAGGATCGCGTCCTCGCCGGGACGACCCTCGCTGCGGAAGAACGAGCCGGGGATCTGCCCGACGGCGTACATCCGCTCCTCCACGTCGATCGTGAGGGGGAAGAAGTCGAGGTGGTCCTTGGGGTGCTTGCCGGCGGTCGTCGCCGACAGCAGCATGGTCTCGTCGTCGAGGTAGGCGGTCACCGATCCGGCGGCCTGCCGGGCCAGCAGCCCGGTCTCGAACTTGACGGTGCGGCGGCCGTGCTTGCCGTTGTCGATCACGGTCTCGACGGCCGAGATGGTGGGCTCTGCATAGGTCATGTGTCTGAAGGTTCCTCACTGTTCGCGGAGCGGCCGCGGGCGTCCGCCCGAAACGGGGCGGGACCTCGTCCTTCGAGGTGGCCGGTCTTCGATCGAGACCGCAGGCGGCCCGCGCGAGGCGGGGTCCTGCAGGTCACTACCGAGGACCGGGCCCGGTCGGCTCGGGGCCGCTCCTGGACTTGTCGCTGGTCGTGCGGGTCGTGCGGGGATGCTGCTCGTGGTGTGCCGGAAGCACGGAAGGGCCCACCGAGGTGGGCCCTTCACGAGTCAGCGGCGCAGGCCGAGGCGCTCGACGATCGAGCGGTAGCGGTCGATCTCGGTCTTGCGCAGGTAGTTCAGCAGCCGCCGGCGCTGGCCGACGAGCAGCAGCAGGCCACGACGGCTGTGGTGGTCGTGCTTGTGGGTCTTGAGGTGCTCGGTGAGGTGGGAGATGCGGAAGCTGAGCAACGCGATCTGGACCTCGGGCGAACCGGTGTCGCCCTCGGTCGTGGCGTACTCGGCGATGATCTTCTTCTTGGTCTCCGCGTCGGTTCCGATCGACACTCGGGTTCTCCTTCGGCTCGTTGCGCGGCGCGCCGGGGCAGGTCCACCCGGGCACTCTGGATCCGCGGCCGTCTGACGGCTGGGGTACGACGGGCACAGGATCGCGCCCGGGCCCGGTTCCGTCGCAGGGCGACGGGCGGGCCAACCGGTGAAGACTAGCAAGGGCGGCGGCCACGGCCCAACTCAGCGCAGGGTCGGGCGGGGCCCGGCGCGCGGTCAGGCCCGGGGCGTACGCCGCGACATCGTGACCGCGGTCAGCGCGATCACCAGCACGCCCGCCCCCGCGAGGATCCAACCGAGGGTCATCACCTCGACCGGTCCGACCTGCACCTCGTTGACGGCGAAGACCAGGATCAGGCCGAGAGCGAGCAGGAAGACGCCGAGTCCGTAACCCATGCGAGGGCCTCCAGGTGAGGTGAGGAGGTCGGTGGACACCGACCGGTGACCGCGCAATCTAGCCAGCCGGTCGTCGGGCCGGCCTCACCCGGTGGGCGACCCGGCTCAGGCCAGCACCGCGAGGACGGCCTCGCGCGCCGCTGCCGGGTCCAGCGCGGCCAGCGCCGCCTGCGCCGCCCGGGCGCACTGGTCGTCGGAGGTCGTGGCCAGCCGGGCGCCCACCGAGCGGACCGCGGCCGCGGCCATCGACAGCGAGGTCACGCCGAGGCCGACGAGGACGCAGGCCAGCAGCGGGTCGGCCGCGGCCTCGCCGCAGACACCGACGGGCTTGCCGGCCCGCCGTCCGGCCTCGGCCGTCATCGCGACCAGCTTCAGCACCGCCGGCTGCCATGGGTCGGTCAGGTGGGCCAGCTGGGTGGCCATCCGGTCGGCCGCCATGGCGTACTGCGTGAGGTCGTTGGTGCCGATCGAGAGGAAGTCGACGTGCTCGAGCACCTGGTCGGCCAGCAGCGCGATCGCCGGCACCTCGACCATGATCCCCGCGACCAGGCCGCGCTCGCGGACCTGGGCGGCGAACGCGGCGGCCTCGGCGACGGTGGCGACCATCGGCGCCATCACCTGCACCTGGACGCCGGCCTGCTGCGCAGCGGCGGCCACCGCGTCGAGCTGACGCTCGAGCAGACCGGGGTCGCCGAAGGAGAGCCGCAGCCCGCGCACGCCGAGCGCGGGGTTGTCCTCGCCCGGGAGCGTGGCGAAGGCCAGCGGCTTGTCGGACCCGGCGTCGAGGGTGCGGAGCACGACCTGGCGGCCCGCGAAGGCGTCGAGCACCTCGCGGTAGATCGCGGTCTGCTCCTCCACGGTCGGCTCCTCGGCGCGGCCCAGGAAGCACAGCTCGGTGCGGAACAGCCCCACGCCCTCGACGGGCTGACCCTCGGCACCGCGGGCGCTCTCGCCGTCGGCGACGTTGGCCAGCAGCTTCACCGGGGTGCCGTCGGCGGTGGCGCCGGGTCCGTCCCAGGCATCCGCGCGGGCCCGGTCCTCGCGGGCGCGCTCGACCATCGCGCGGGCCTCGTCGGGGTCCGGGTCGGCGTCCACCGTGCCGGCGGTGGCGTCGACCAGGACCTGCGCGCCGGCGGGCAGCGCGGTGGCGCCGACGACCCCGACGACGCAGGGGATGCCGAGCTGGCGGGCGATGATCGCGGTGTGGCTGGTGGGCCCGCCGCGCTCGGTGACCAGCGCCAGCACGGTGCGCGGGTCGAGCCCGGCGGTGTCGGCCGGGGCGAGGTCGTCGGCCACCACGACCGACGGTGTGCCCGGGTCGGTGACCCCGGGCTCGGGGGCGCCGACGATCCGTGCCACCAGCCGCTTCTCGATGTCGCGCAGGTCGGTGGTCCGCTCGGCCATCAGACCGCCCAGCGCCTCGAACTTCTCCACGAACTCCGTCACCGCGCCCCGTACCGCGGTGACGAGGTCGTCCTCGGCGAGCCGGCGGCGTACGGCCTTGCGCATCCCCTTGTCCCGGGCCAGGCCGGCGCTGGCGACCAGGACCTCGGTGGCGGCGCCGGAGGCGCGCCCGGCCTTCGTCTCGTAGCCGGTCGCCACCGCCGCGACCGCGTCGTCGTAGGCGCCGAGCGCGGCCTCGCCGTCGGCGTGACCGCCGTCGCCGAAGGCCGCGACCGCGTCGGCCGGGACGTCGTCCTGGACGAGCACGACGGGGCCGTAGGCGGCGCCGGGGACCACGGGCGCGCCGCGGAGCAGGGAGCGGGTGTCGGAGAGGGTGTCGCTGGTGACCATGCTCACACCCTAGGGCCGCAGGCCCTTGACAGTCCACACCAATGCCAACTAAAACAACACATACGCAGATCACGACCACGTGTCCGGGAGGTGACGAGGAATGTACGCCGAGGAACGCCAGCAGGCCATGGCCCGACTCGTCTCCGACCGCGGTCGGCTGTCGGTGGCCGTGCTCGCCTCGGAGTACGACGTGACCACCGAGACCATCCGCCGCGACCTCTCCGCGCTGGAGCGCCTGGGCCTGGTCCGCCGTGTCCATGGCGGGGCGGTGCCCGCCCACGCCCTGCCGGTGATCGAACCGGCGCTCGGCGACCGCGACCGGGCGCACGCCGAGGCCAAGGACCGCATCGCCGAGGCCGCCCTCGCCCTGCTGCCCCGGCCCGGGGCGACCGTGCTCCTCGACGCCGGCACCACGACCGGGCGGCTCGCCGCCCGGATCGCCCCGGGGCACCGCCTGAAGGTCTGGACCCACGCCGTGCCGCTGGCGGCCCGCCTGATCGGCCTGCCCGGCGTCGAGCTGCACCTGCTGCCCGGCACGGTCCGCCCTACCACGCAGGCCGCGGTCGGCACGGACACCGTCGAGTCGCTGGGTCGGTTGCGCGCCGACGTGGTCTTCCTGGGCACGAACGGCATCTCCCTGCTGCACGGCCTCTCCACGCCCGACGTGGAGGAGGCCGCCACCAAACGAGCCCTCGTCGGGGCGGCACGCCAGGTCGTGGTGCTCGCCGACGCCAGCAAGATCGGAGAGGAGAGCACCGTGCGCTTCGCCACCCTGGCCCAGGTCGACGTCCTCGTGACCGACGACGCCCTGTCGTCGGACGACCGGACCGACCTCGAGCACGCCGGCGTGGAGGTGGTGGTCGCGTGATCCTCACCCTCACCGCCAACCCCAGCACCGACCGCACGCTCACGCTGTCCGGCGCCCTGCGCCGGGGCGGCGTCCAGCGCGTCGAGGCCGTGATCTCCCAGGCCGGCGGCAAGGGCGTGAACATCTCCCGGGCCGCGGTCGCCGCCGGCGAGGCGACGCTCGCGGTCATCCCCGCGGACACCGACGACCCGTTCGTCCGCCAGCTGCACGCCGCCGGGATCGCCTGCGAGGCGGTCCCGACCTCCGGGCCGCCCCGGGTCAACCTCACCATCAGCGAGCCCGACGGGACCACCACCAAGCTCAACAGCCCCGGCCCGCACCTCGACACCGCCGCCGCGGCCCGGCTGCGCGACGTCCTGGTCTCCCGGGCCGCCGGCGCCGCCTGGGTGGTGCTGGCGGGCTCGCTGCCGCCCGGCGCGCCCGAGGGCTGGTACGCCGAGCTCACCCGCGCCCTGCACGGCACCTCGGCCCGCGTGGCCGTCGACACCAGCGAGGCCCCGCTGCGCGCGCTGGTCGACGCCTTCGACGGCGACCCGGCCGGCTGCCCGGACCTGATGAAGCCCAACGGCGAGGAGCTGGCCTCGCTCACCGGCGGCGACCCCGTCGCGATCGAGGCCGACCCGGCCGCGGCCGCCGCGGCAGCCCGGGTCCTGCTCGACCGGGGGGTCGGGGCGGTCCTGGCCACGCTCGGCGCCGGCGGCGCCGTGCTGGTGACGCCCGAGGGCGCCTGGCACGCCGCTCCCCCGCCGACCGAGGTGGTCAGCACCGTCGGCGCGGGCGACTCCAGCCTCTTCGGCTACGTCCTGGCCGACCTCCGCGGGGAACCCCCCGCCCACCGACTCGCGCTCGCCGTCGCCTACGGCAGCGCGGCCGCCGGACTCCCCGGCACCACCATCCCGGAGCCCTCCCACGTCGACCCCGGTCGCGTACGGGTCTCACCGCTGCACAACCACCCTGGAGCGAGCGCATGACCGACCTGATCACCACCGACCTGGTGCGGCTCGACGCCGCCCTCGGCTCGGACAAGCACGACGTGATCCGCGCCCTCGCGGCCGTCGTCGACGAGAGCGGCCGGGCCACCGACGCCGGTCAGCTGATCGAGGACGCCCTCGCGCGCGAGGCCACCTCCTCCACGGGCCTGCCCGGCGGGATCGCGATCCCCCACTGCCGGACCACCGGCGTGGACGTGCCGACCCTGGCCTTCGCCCGCCTCGAGCCGCCGGTCGACTTCGGCGCCAAGGACGGCCCGGCCACCCTGGCCTTCCTGATCGCGGCCCCGGCCGGCGGCGACGCCACCCACCTGACCCTGCTCACCGCCCTCGCGCGGTCGCTGGTCAAGCCGGACTTCACCAACGCCCTGCGCACGGCCACCACGCGCGAGGAGGTCGTCCGCCTGATCAGCGAGGTGGTCGGGGACGCCCCCGCCGCTCCCGCGGCCACCCCCGCCGCTCCCGCGGCCGCCGCGAGCGCACCGGCCGCCGCCCCAGGTGGTGGGGAGCGCCGCCGCCTGGTCGCGGTCACCGCCTGCCCGACCGGCATCGCCCACACCTACATGGCCGCCGAGGCCCTCGAGGCCGCCGCCGAGCGTGCCGGGGTCGAGCTGGCGGTCGAGACCCAGGGCTCGGCCGGGTCCAAGCCGCTGGCCCCCGGCGTGATCGCCTCGGCCGACGCCGTCATCTTCGCCGTCGACGTCGGGGTCCGCGACCGGTCCCGCTTCGCCGGCAAGCCGGTCGTCTCCTCCGGCGTCAAGCGCCCGATCGACGAGGGCGACGCCATGATCGCGGAGGCGCTGCGCGTCGCCGACGACCCGCAGGCGGCCCGCGTCGAGGGCGCGGCGGGCAGCGGCGGCGAGGACCGCGGCGGCGCCGGCGAGAGCTTCGGCGGCACCGTGCGCCGGGTCCTGATGACCGGGGTCTCCTACATGATCCCGTTCGTCGCCGCCGGCGGTCTGCTGATCGCGCTCGGGTTCCTGCTCGGCGGGTACGAGATCGTGTTCAGCGGCACCAAGGACGGGGCGGTCGTCCCGATCGCCAGCGACATCGCGCTCAACAACAGCCTGTTCAACCTCCCGGACCCGTCGGCCTACACCGACCTCCCCAACGACGTCACGCTGACCAACGGCCCCCTGGCCACCTACTTCGCCTCGCTGCTGATCGTCCTCGGCCAGGCCGCGTTCGGGTTCCTCGTCCCGGCCCTGGCCGGCTACATCGCCTACGCGATCGCCGACCGCCCGGGCATCGCGCCCGGCTTCGTGATGGGCGCCATCGCCGTCACCACCGGCTCCGGCTTCATCGGCGGCATCATCGGCGGCGTGCTCGCCGGCCTCATCGCCAAGTGGATCGCGGGCTGGTCGATCCCGGCCTGGGCGCGCGGCCTGATGCCGGTGCTGGTCATCCCGCTGCTCACGGTCCTCCTGGCCGGCTTCGTGATGCTCGTGCTGCTGGCCCAGCCGCTGATCCGGCTCACCACCGGCCTCAGCGACGGCCTGACCTACATGGGCGAGCGGCCCGGCCTCTCGGTCCTGCTCGGGGTGGTCCTCGGTCTGATGATGGCCTTCGACATGGGCGGTCCGCTGAACAAGACCGCCTACGCCTTCGCCACCACCGGCCTGTCCGCCGCCGCGACCGCCACCGACGCCCCCGAGCTGCGGGTGATGGCCGCGGTGATGCTGGCTGGGATGGTCCCGCCGATCGCGCTGGCCCTGGCCACCGTCATCCGCCCCCGCCTCTTCTCGGCCCCCGAGAAGGAGAGCGGCAAGGCCGGCTGGCTGCTCGGCGCCTCGTTCATCACCGAGGGCGCCATCCCGTTCGCCGCGGCCGACCCGCTGCGGGTCATCCCC
>JBBSKO010000104.1:0-7705 GCA_038256225.1 Propionibacteriales bacterium
CTCGACGATGGTGGTCTCGTCCTTGGTGATGACGACCTTGCGGGCCTGGCCGAGCAGCTCGATGCCGGTCGTCTCGAGCTTGAGGCCGACCTCCTCCGAGATGACCTGGCCGCCGGTCAGGATCGCGATGTCCTGCAGCATGGCCTTGCGGCGGTCGCCGAACCCGGGGGCCTTGACGGCCACGGACTTGAACGTGCCACGGATCTTGTTCACGACCAGGGTGGACAGGGCCTCGCCGTCGACGTCCTCGGAGAGGATCAGCAGGGGCTTGCCCGACTGCATGACCTTCTCGAGGATCGGCAGGAGGTCCTTGACGTTCGAGACCTTCTGGTTGGCGATCAGGATGTAGGGGTCCTCGAGGACCGTCTCCATCCGCTCGGTGTCGGTGACGAAGTAGGCCGAGATGTAGCCCTTGTCGAACCGCATCCCCTCGGTCAGCTCGAGGTCGAGGCCGAAGGTGTTCGACTCCTCGACGGTGATGACGCCTTCCTTGCCGACCTTGTCCATCGCCTCGGCGATGATCTCGCCGACGATCGGGTCCGCGGCGGAGATGGACGCGGTGGCGGCGATCTGCTCCTTGGTCTCGATCTCGGTGGCCATCGAGAGCAGCTTCTCGGAGACCGCGGCGACCGCAGCCTCGATGCCGCGCTTGAGGCTCATCGGGTTCGCGCCGGCCGCGACGTTGCGCAGGCCCTCACGGACCATGGCCTGGGCCAGGACGGTCGCGGTGGTCGTACCGTCACCGGCGACGTCGTCGGTCTTCTTGGCGACCTCCTTGACCAGCTCGGCGCCGATCTTCTCGTAGGGGTCCTCGAGCTCGATCTCCTTCGCGATGCTCACACCGTCGTTGGTGATCGTGGGGGCACCCCACTTCTTCTCCAGGACCACGTTGCGGCCCTTGGGACCGAGGGTGACCTTCACGGCGTCGGCGAGCGTGTTCATGCCACGCTCCAGGCCGCGCCGGGCCTCTTCGTCAAATGCAATCAGCTTCGGCATAACTCCTGCGATTCCTCACGCTTAGAGTCGGTGGGACCGAGTCGGTGGGCTGCCCGCGACGGACGGCCCAGCGGCTCCGGCGAACCCTTTCTCGCCGGCGCGTGGACCTCAGCTTGCACCGCTTCGGTTTGTCACTCTCATGGTAAGAGTGCCAGCGAAATGTCTAGCACTCGGCCCCGTCGAGTGCAAACGTCGCGGCGGGGGTCGACCGGGCTCAGCGGGCGGCCAGCGCCCCCACCACGGTGGCGGCGAACGCGGTGGCGTTGTCCGGCACCAGGTCCAGGTAGAGCCCGGGCTCGATCACCTCGACCTCGCTGACGCACAGCTCGCCGTCGACCTCGAGCAGGTCCACCCGCCCGTACGGCAGCGGCCCGCCGTGGCGCTCCCCCACCACCGCCAGGGTGCGCTCGGCCAGCGCGACCGCCGCCGGGTCCGGGTCGACCGGACGCATCACGCCGCCGTAGCGCGGGTGCACCCGCACCTCGTCGTCCTCGCCCGCGGCGATCTTGTCGACCTGCGAGACGACCCGGCCGTCCAGCACGAACAGCGACCGCTCCCCGCTGGTACGCACCGAGGCCACCAGCGGCTGCAGCAGCCAGGCGTCGCCGGCCAGCGCGGAGAGCCGCGGGTCGTCGGACCGCGACGCGACCACGACCCCGGTGCCGCCGGCCCCCGTCCGGGGCTTGAGGACGACCGTGCCGTGGCGGGCGAGCCCGGTCTCCAGCGCCGCGACCAGGCCGGGCGCGTCGACGAGCTCGGTGGGCACGACCGGCAGGTCCTCGGCCAGGTCGAGCAGGTAGGACTTGTCGGCGTTCCAGGCCATCACCGCGGCGCTGCCGAGCAGGTGCCCGTCGGCCTCCACCGCGCGGGTCCAGGCCAGGAACGCGGGCAGCCGGCGGTGGTAGTCCCAGGTCGAGCGGACCGCCACCAGGTCGGCCGCGGCCCAGTCGACGTCGGGGTCGCTCCACACCACCCAGGAGGCGTCGACGCCGGCGACGCCCAGCGCCTCGGGCAGCAGGTGGCCGCCGCCCTCGCCGGCGGGCAGCAGGTCGAAGGTGGCCAGCAGGACGGTCGGTCGGGTGCTCACGCAGCCCATCCTCGCGGCGCGCCGGTCCGGGCGACCGGCAGGGTCACACCGGGACAGGAGCCGCGTGCCCGAACGGGACCTCCTCGGCCGCGCCGAGCGCGGCCAGCACCGAGGGCAGCAGGGCGCTGGCGGTGCGCTTGTAGCCCAGCGGGCTGGGGTGGAACCGGTCCAGGCTGAACATCTCGTCGGGGTTGGTGATGAAGAACGGGCCGACGACGCGGGCCAGGGACACCGCGTAGGCCCCGGCGACCACCGCCGCCACCTCCTGCGCCGCCGCCAGCTGCCGCGAGGCGCGCGAGCCGAGGCTGCGCAGCGGCTGCGGCACCGGGCGCAGCAGGCCGAGGTCCGGGCAGGTGCCGACCACGACGCCGGTGCCGACCGCACGCAGCCGGCGGATGCAGACCGCGAGCGACTCGACGCTGTCGGCGACCGGCACCCGGTGGGTGACGTCGTTGCCGCCGACGACGATCACCGCCACGTCGGGGCGGTAGGTCGTGGGCAGACCGTCGAGCTGGCCGGCCAGCGCCGCGGACTCCGAGCCGACGACGGCGACGGTGCGCAGGCGTACGGGGCGTCCCAGGCGCTTGGCCAGCCCCTTGGCCAGCCGGGCACCGAGGGTCTCCTTGCGCCGGTCGGCGCCGAGGCCGGCGGCGATCGAGTCGCCGAGCAGCAGCAGCTCGACCGGGCGGCCCTCGTAGGACCGCTTCCACACCCGGTCGGCCTGCGGGGGCGTCTCCCCCAGTGGCTTGCCGATCAGCCGGCGGGCGTGCTCGGCCTGGCGGTGGAGCAGCTCGCGGGCACCGTAGAAGCCGCCGCCGCCGGTCACGCCGGCGACGGCGGCCCCCACGCCGAGGGCGATCAGTCGTTGTCGATGGGTCACCTGACGGTTACACCACACGCGCTTGAACGGCGTGTGTCGTCGTCGTGTGCAGCGCGTGTCGGGACGCGATCAGCCCCCCGCGACGGCGGGGATGACCGAGACCTTCACGCCGTCGGGCGTGGGCGTGGCCAGGTCGTCGAGGAAGCGCACGTCCTCGTCGCCGACGTAGACGTTGACGAAGCGGCGCAGCTTGCCGTTGTCGTCCAGGATCCGGGCGCGGATCCCGGCGTAGGACGCGTCGAGGTCGTCGAGCACCTCCGACAGGGTGGCGCCCTCGGCGGAGACCTCGGAGTCACCCCCGGTGTAGCTGCGCAGGATGGTCGGGACGCGGACGGACACGCTCACGGGTGCTGGTCTCCTCGGGGGTCGGGGGGTACGGGCGGGGTCGTGCAGCGCGGGCCGGTCGGCCGGCTCAGGCGATGCCGGTGGCGACGAACGCGGCGTAGGACGGGGCGATCGTGGCGGCGGGACCGACGTGGTCGGCGACGGCGTCGAGGGTCTTCAGGCCCATCCCGGTGTTGATCAGCACGGTCTCGGCGTCGGGGTCGAGCTGGCCGGTCTCGACCAGCTTCTTCAGCACGCCCACCGTGGTGCCGCCGGCAGTCTCGGTGAAGATGCCCTCGGTGCGGGCCAGCAGCAGGATGCCCTGACGGACCTCGTCGTCGGTGATGTCCTCGACCGCGCCGCCGGTGGTGCGGCAGACGTCGAGGACGTAGATGCCGTCCGCGGGGTTGCCGATGGCCAGGCTCTTGGCGATGGTGTCCGGCTTGACCGGGCGGATCGCGTCGACGCCGTCCTTGAAGGCGACCGAGACCGGCGAGCAGCCGGTGGCCTGGGCGCCGAAGATCTTGACCGGCTTGTCCTCGACCAGGCCGAGGCGGACCAGCTCGCCGAAGGCCTTGTGCACCTTGGTCAGCTGGGAGCCGGAGGCGACCGGGATGACGACCTGGTCGGGCAGGCGCCACCCGAGCTGCTCGGCGATCTCGTAGCCCAGGGTCTTGGAGCCCTCGGCGTAGAACGGGCGGACGTTGACGTTCACGAACGCCCAGCCGTCCTCCTCGCCGGCGATCTCGGAGGCCAGCTTGTTGACGTCGTCGTAGTTGCCGTCGACGGCGACGAGCTGCTCGGTGTAGACCGCGGAGTTGACCTGCTTGGGCTTCTCCAGGTTGCTGGGGATGAAGACCACGGTCTTGATCCCGGCGCGGGCCCCGGCGGCGGCCACGGCGTTGGCCAGGTTGCCGGTCGAGGGGCAGGCGAAGACCTTGGCCTTGAACTCGGTCGCGGCGCTCAGCGCGCAGGCCACGACGCGGTCCTTGAAGGAGTTCGTCGGGTTGGTCGAGTCGTCCTTGACCCACAGGTTGCTCAGGCCGAGCTCCCGGCCGAGGTTGCGGGCCTGGAGCAGCCGGGTGAAGCCGGGCTCCATGTTGGGGCTCTGCTCGATGTCGTCGGGGACCGGCAGCAGCGCCTTGTAGCGCCAGATGTTGCGCGGCCCGGCCTCGATCTCCTCGCGGGTCACGGTCGGGAAGTCGTAGGCCACCTCGAGGGGGCCGAAGCACTCGGGGCACGCGTAGTGCGGGCCGAGCTCGACCTCGTGGCCACACTCGCGACAGCTCAGGCCGGTGGCGTTGCCGAACGCACGCTCGCGCAGGCCGGTGGTCTCACCGTTCGGGTCGGGGTCGGGGACCCCGGTCTTCTCGGCAGTCAGGGCGCTCATGAGAAACCTCCTCCTCATCTTCCCCGGGCGACTTTCGCACCGGGCCGGAGTTAGCACCGTTTCCACGTCCGACTGCGCGCCGTCCGGGGGTCCGGGCGGTCCGCTGGGCGGAGGCTCGTGGCGGTTGCCGGGACATCGACGGGCCGTTCCCTCAGTCCCTCTTGATGAGCTGCGCTCGACAGTACAGGCCGCCGTCTCAGCATGCGTCACCCCGTACCGACATGCGGACGGCGCCGGCGGTTCACTGTGCGGCCGCCGTACGGCCGGGGTCGAGGGCGACCGTGGCCCCTCAGGGTCCGGCGCCCAGGCCACGCGACCCCCTCGGAGAGAGAACCACCGATGACCCACGAGCACCCCACCCACGACCACGCGCACGCCGACACCCACGAGCACCCGCACGCGCACGCGCACCGTCCGGTCGACGACCTCACCGCGTCCGTCGCGGCCGCCGACGCCCAGGGCGTCCCGGACCTGGACCTGTCCCCCGCCGAGCTGTCGCGCCGCAACCTGCTGCGGATGGCCGGCGTCACCGGCGGCACCGCCGCGCTCGGGATGGCCGGGATGACCGGCGTCGGCGCCGGGGCCGCGGCCGCCGCCCCCTCGCCCGTCGCCCGCCCCGGCAAGGGTGGTGGCCCGGTCCGGTTCTGGCTGGCCGGCGACCACCACATCCACACCCAGCACTCCTCGGACGGGCAGTACACCGTGCTCGACCAGACGCAGCACGGTGCGGCGTACGGCCTGGACTGGATGGTCATCACCGACCACGGCGGCCCCACGCACGCCCGGCTCGGCGTCGACCTGGTCAACCCCGACATCCGCGCGGCGCGCGAGGAGCTCGCCGGGACCCTGATCTTCCAGGGCCTGGAGTGGAACATCCCCGCCGCCGAGCACGGCACCGTCTTCGTGGCGCCCGGCGAGAACGAGGTCGCGGTGCTCAAGCAGTTCGAGAACCGCTTCGACGGCGGCGTGGCCACCGACCCCGACGAGGCCCTCGCCGTGGCCGGCGTGCAGTGGCTCGGCAGGCAGGTCGACCGCCGCCGCGTCGACGACGCCCTCTTCCTGGCCAACCACCCCTCCCGCAACGGCATCGACAGCCCGCACGAGATCCGGGCCTGGCGCGACGCCGACCCACGGATCGCGATCGGCTTCGAGGGCGCCCCGGGGCACCAGGCCGCCGGCCTGCCCGCCGGGTACGGCCCCGGCGAGGCCCGTGGCTACTACGGCAACGCCGCCCGCCCGGACTCCTTCCCCGGGTTCCCGCCCGAGAGCTACCGCACCTGGGGCGGCTTCGACTTCATGACCTCCACCGTCGGCGGGCTGTGGGACAGCCTGCTGGCCGAGGGCAAGCCCTGGTCGATCAGCGCCAACTCCGACTCCCACGTCAACTGGAGCGACACCTCGCGGCGCCCCGACGGCTCCGACCGCACCCAGTTCGACGCCGACGGCCGCTACGGCGACCCGGTCTACGCCGGCGGGGTCAACCTGGCGGCCGGTGACTTCTGGCCCGGGTTCTACGGGCGCACCCACGTCGGGGCGACCCGTCGCGGCTACGCCGCGGTGATGGCCGGCATGCGCGCCGGGCGGATCTGGGTCGACCACGGTCGCCTGGTCGAGGCCGTCGACGTCACGGTCCGCGCCCGCGGTCGCGACGGCATGCGGGAGGCCACGCTCGGCGGGACCCTGGCCCCGCGCCGCGGCGAGCGCGTCCAGCTGGTGGTCACCGTGGCCTCGCAGCCGCTGCCCAACTGGGCCGGCTTCACCCCGTCGCTGAACCGGGTGGACCTGGTCCGCGGCGCGGTCGAGACCAAGTCCGGCTCCGCCGCGGCGGACCCCGACCGCTTCCTGGCGCCCGACACGAAGGTCGTCAAGCAGTGGGACACCTCGGGCCGCACCGGCACCTTCACGCTGCGCTACGACCTCGGGGAGGCCGACGAGGCCTTCTACGTGCGACTGCGGGGCACCGACGGCAACCGTCAGCAGCCCGGCTACCTCGGCGCCGACGTGGACCCGGCCGGGCCGGCGATCGACGTCGTCGGCGACGCCGACCCGTGGGCGGACCTGTGGTTCTACACGAACCCGGTCTGGGTGGCACCGGTCCGATGAGCGTCGCCGTGGCCCCCGCCTCCCTGCTCGCCCCCGCGCCGGTCGCCGCCCTGCGGCTGGCGGTCGACGCGGGGTGCCGTGACCACGCCGCGGCCGACGCGCTCGTCGACCGGGTGTGCGCGTGGGTGCGGGCGGCCACGCTGGGCCGGGTGCCGGAGCCGGCGGTGGCCAGCACCCACCTGGCCCCGGGTCCCCGGCCCCGGGTGGTGGTGGTGGCGACGTGGCACGCCACGCCCGACCTGGACACCACGCTGGCGGCCGCCCTGCTCACCCGGGCCGGCCACGAGCTGGCGGCCGCCGCGGTCGTGGCGCAGACCGCCAGCGTCCGCCTGACCAGCCCCGGGCGCGACCCCGGCGGCGCGTGGCTGGCGCTGGCCGAGCACGAGCAGCGCCGCTCCGGCAGGCTGGTGCGCTTCGCCGGTCACGACCGGCTGGCCGGGGCGACGACCGTGCGGCAGGTCGAGTCGACCACCGCCGTGGAGCGGGTCGAGGGCCTGGCCGGCTGCGAGGTCTCCCCGGACAGCGTCCTGCACCTCGACGGCTGGGCCCGCCCGACCTGGACCGACCGCGGCTGCGTGCTGCTGGTCCAGCGCGGTGCGCAGGGGCTGGTGCCGTACGAGGCCCGCCACCAGCAGGCCTGCTGCGCCGACCACTGAGTGCGCGGTGCCGCTGGTGCGGCGGGCTCGGCTGGTGGGGCGGGAGCGGGCGGCTGCGGATCCGGCGCAATTGCGTGGTTCCTGCAGCTTTCCCGCGCGCAATGCTGTCGGAACGGCGCAATTGCGCCCGTACGACATGCACCACCCCGACCGGTCGGCGACCGGGCGGGTCAGTCCCGGCGGGTGCCGGCGTCGGCGACCAGCTGGCACAGCAGCTCGACCACGCCGTCGGGGCCGTGCACCACCACGTCGGCGTGGGGCAGCAGCGC
>JBBSKO010000105.1:0-7685 GCA_038256225.1 Propionibacteriales bacterium
GACCTTCCTGCGCGACAACCCCGACCTCGCCAACGAGCTCGAGAAGAAGATCCTCGAGAAGCTGGGGGTCGGCCCGCAGGTCGACGCCGAGGCGGCCTCGGACCTGACGGACGAGCCCATCGGGATCAATGACTTCTGAGCCGGACCCGTGGCGCGGCGACGTCGCCGACGGCGTCGCCGCATGGACCCGGGGCCTGGCCGTCCCGAAGCCGGAGCGGCGGGAGAAGCCCGCCCGACCGGCTCGGTCCGGCAGCAGGTCCGGCAGCAGGTCCAGCGCCCGGTCCGACGGTCGGTCAGGGTCGAGGGGCCGTGGTCCGGCGGCGGAGCGCCCGCCCGAGCCGGACGCCGACCCGGAGCAGACGGCGCGCACGATCCTGCTCGACCAGCTGGTCGGTCGGGCCCGCAGCCGCCGTGAGCTGGCCGACAAGCTGGCCGCCAAGGGCGTCGAGGACGACGTCGCCACCCGGGTGCTCGACCGGTTCGCCGACGTGGGCCTGGTCGACGACGCCGCCTTCGCCACCACCTGGGTCCAGCAGCGCCAGTCCGGCAAGGGCCTGGCCCGACGTGCCCTGGCCCAGGAGCTGCGCCGCAAGGGCGTGGACGACGAGGTCGCCCGCGAGGCGCTCGACGGGGTCGACCCCGACCAGGAGCGCGAGGCCGCGCGCATGCTGGTGCGCAAGAAGATGCGCACGCTGACCCGCGTCGACCAGACCACCGCCACCCGCCGCCTGGTCGCGATGCTGGCCCGCAAGGGCTACGGCGCCGGTGTGGCCTGGTCGGTGGTCCGCGAGGAGCTCGACGCCGACGAGGATGCCTTCCCCGAGGCGCCCGACGACCTGTAGGTCCCGGCCGCCCACCGCGCCACGAAACACGGGCGACACAGTGGCGGGGCACCATCGTCGGCGTGGACGAGCGCGAGGTACTGACGTGGGAGACCTTCGGCCGGTGCGTGCCCGCGCTGGCCGGCCAGGTGACGGCGGACGGGTACCGACCGGACCTGGTGCTGAGCGTGGCCCGCGGTGGCCTCGCGCTGGGCATGGGGCTCGGGTACGCGCTGGGGGTCAAGGCCTGCGCGATGCTCAACGTCGAGTTCTACACCGGGGTCGACGCCCACCTCGACGAGCCGGTCGTGATGAGCCCCGGGCCGTCGCCGGCCGACCTGGCCGGCCGGCGGGTGCTGGTCGCCGACGACGTGGCCGACACCGGCCGTACCCTCGCGGCGGTGCGCGACCTCTGCCTGCCCCACGCAGCCGAGGTCCGCGTGGCGGTGCTCTACGACAAGCCCGGTTCACTGGTGCGACCCGACTACTCCTGGCGCCGTACCGACCGGTGGATCGACTTCCCGTGGTCCTCGGCCGAGGCCGCGGTCAGCGGCTCCGTGCCCGCCTGAGCCCGGGCCGATGGGCCATGATGGCCCGGTGATCACCCACAGCACGACCACCGCCTCCGACCTCGCTGCCGCGCTGCGGGTGCCCCCGGGACAGGTCGACCTCACTGCGTGGCCCACCGACGCCACGCCGGGCTTCGACGGCGACAAGGCCGAGGGCAAGCGGCTGCTGGGCGAGCTGGGCGACCCGTTGGGCGACCTGCAGGAGCGGCTGTTCGCCGAGGGTGTCTCCGGAGCGGGGGAGCGGGCGGTGCTGCTGGTCCTCCAGGGCATGGACACCTCCGGCAAGGGCGGGGTCGTGCGCAACACCGTCGGCCTGGTGGACCCCCAGGGCGTCCGGATCACGTCGTTCAAGGCGCCGACGCCCGAGGAGCTCGAGCACGACTTCCTGTGGCGCATCCGCCAGGGCGTGCCCGGGCCGGGGAAGATCGGGGTCTTCGACCGCAGCCACTACGAGGACGTCCTGATCGGGAGGGTCCGCTCGCTGGTGTCGCCCGAGGAGCTCGAGCGGCGCTACGACGCGATCAACGACTTCGAGCAGGAGCTGGTCACCTCGGGCGTGCACGTGCTGAAGGTGATGCTGCACGTCTCCCGCGCCACCCAGCGGGAGCGGCTGCTGGCCCGCCTCGACGACCCCACGAAGCACTGGAAGTTCGAGCCTGGCGACATCGACGACCGCGGCCTGTGGGACGGCTACCAGCGCGCGTACGAGATCGCCCTGGAGCGCACCAGTACCGAGATCGCGCCCTGGCACGTCATCCCGGCCGACCGCAAGTGGTTCCGCAACCTCGCCGTCGGCCGGCTGCTGCTCGGTGAGCTGGAGCGGATGGCGCCGCAGTGGCCCGGTGCGGACTTCGACGTCGAGGAGCAGCGCGGGCGGCTGCAGACGGAGACGGCGTGAGCCGGTCGCTCGAGACGGTCCGCGTCACCCGCTACGTCACGCCGCTGCGCGAGGGCGGCAGCCTGCCCGGCGTCGTCGAGGGCTCCGACCTCGGCACCTACGTCTGCAAGTTCCGCGGCGCGGGCCAGGGCGTGCGCGTGCTGGTCGCCGAGGTCGTCGTCGGCGCGCTGGCCCGCCGGGTCGGGCTGCGGACGCCCCGCCTGGTCGCTCTCGACCTGACCCGTGAGATCGCGCGATACGAGGCGGACGAGGAGGTCCAGGACCTGCTCACCGCCAGCGTGGGCCTCAACCTCGGCATCGACTTCCTGCCTGGCGCCTTCGGCTACGACGGCGACCGGCCGGGCGACCCGCTCGACCCCGCCGTGGTGCTGTGGCTGGACGCGTTCACCGCCAACGTCGACCGGTCCTGGCGCAACCCCAACCTGCTGGTCTGGCACGACGACCTGTGGGTGATCGACCACGGCGCCTCGCTCTACTTCCACCACGCCTGGGCCGGCGGCGTGACCGACCCGGCCCGCTTCGCCGCCCAGCGCTGGGACGCCTCCGACCACGTCCTCGGTGCCTGGGCCGACCGGCTCGACGAGGCCGAGGCCCGGGTGGCCCCCCTGCTCGACGAGCAGGTCGTCGCCGACGCGCTCGCCGAGGTGCCCGACGCCTGGCTCGAGCCGGTGCCGGGGGCGGAGACGCCCGCCGCGCTGCGCGAGGCGTACGCCGCCTTCCTCACCGCCCGGCTGCAGACGCGCCAGTGGCTGCCGGGGGCCGAGGCGTGAGCGCCGCGGAGCTCTCCTACCAGTACGTCGTCCTGCGCTGCGTGCCGCGCGCGGACCGCGAGGAGTTCGTCAACGTCGGGGTCGCGCTCTACTGCCAGGGCGCCGACCACCTCGCGGCGGAGGGGCGCCTCGACCGGGCCCGCCTCACCGCCCTCTGGCCGGCGCTCGACGTCGACCGGGTGGTGGAGGCGATGGCGTTCGTGGAGGCCGTCGCGGCCGGCGACCCCCGCGCGGGCGCCGTCGCGGCCCAGCCGTTGACGCAGCGGTTCGGCTTCCTGAAGGCGCCGCGGAGCACGGTGCTCCAGCCGGGGCCGGTGCACGGCGGGACGACCACCGACCCGGCCGCCACGCTCACCGACCTGGTGGCCCGCACCTGCGAGTGAGCCCATGACAGCAGCGGATCACTGTCACCAGGTGACAGTGATCCGCTGCTGTCACGGCGTGCCCGGACCGCGTCAGACGGGGACGAGCTCCACAGCACCGACGGCGTACCGCGCGAGCACGCCGCGGGCGACCTCGGGGTGGGCGCCGAGCGGCTCGGAGATCGCGACGGCGCCGGCCTCGAGGGCCAGCTCGGTGGCGCGGGAGGTCAGGGCGCCGGGGGCGAGGAACAGCGAGCCGACGGCGATGTGGCGGCGGCCCTCGCCACGGAAGGCGCGCACGGCCTCGCCGGTGGCCGGCGGGGCGGTGGTGGCGTACGCCGCGGTGACCGGCAGGTGGTGGCGTGCGCCCCACATCCGGGCCAGGCGGGCGACGGTCTGGTTCGCCAGCGCGTCGCCCGAGCCCTCACCGGCCAGGACGAGGGCGTCGAGCTCCCGTACGCGGTGCACCCGCAGGGCGTCGCGCAGGCGCTCGTCGAGCACCCCGAGGAAGCTGGGGGAGACCCCGAGCACCTCCGAGGCGCTGATCCGCAGGCCAGGGTGCCGCTCGCCGGCAGCGAGGACGGCACGGGTCACGTCGCCGCTCGCGGATCCCTCGTTGGTCAGCAGCAGGGGCACCACGACGACCTCGTCGTACCCGGCCCGGGCCAGCCGGTCCACCACGGTGTCGAACGACGGGCGGGCCCGTTCGAGGAAGGCGACCTCGACGCGCAGGTCCGGGCGCAGGGCGCGGACCTCGGCGACGAGGGCGGTGACGGTGGCGACGGCCTGGGGGTCGCGCCCACCGGGCGCGAGGGCGACGAGCGCGGGAGCGGACATCAGGCGGACCTCCTCGGAGGACGGCTCGTGGTGCGGGTGGAGCAGGCAGGGGTGCGAGCGGGAGCACGGGTCACGTGTGGATCCCGCACTCGGTCTTGGAGGTGCCGGCCCAGCGGCCGCTGCGCGGGTCGTCGCCCGGCGCGACGCGGCGGGTGCAGGGGGCGCAGCCGATCGAGGGGTAGCCGTCGTAGACCAGCGGGTTCACCAGCACGTTGTTGTCCACGACGTACTGCTCGACCTGCTCGTCGCTCCAGCGTGCGAGCGGCGAGACCTTGACCTTGCCCTTCTTGGCGTCCCAGCCCAGGACCGGCGCGATGACGCGGTTCATGGTCTCGGCGCGACGCAGGCCGGTGGCCCACGCCTCGTAGCCGGAGAGGGCCTCGGCCAGCGGCGCGACCTTGCGCAGGGCGCAGCACTGGTCGGGGTCGGTCTTGAAGAGGTCCTTGCCCCACGTGGCGTCCTGCTCGGCCACGCTCTGCACCGGGGTGATCGAGAGCAGGTTGACCGGCAGGGTCGCGGCCACGGCGTCCCGGGTGCCGATGGTCTCGGCGAAGTGGTAGCCGGTGTCGAGGAAGACCACGTCGATGCCCGGCACCACGCTGGAGACCAGGTGCGACAGGACCCCGTCGGCCATGGAGGACGTCACGCAGAACTTCTCCCCGAAGGTCGCCGCGGCCCACTCGATGATCGTCTCGGCCGGGGCCAGCTCGAGCTCGGCGCCCCAGTGGGACACCAGCTCACGCAGCTCCTCGGGCGAGCGGTTGCCGGCGGTGGCGCCCCGGAAGCTGCGGGCGGCGTCGGTCGTGGCGGTGGTCATGAGCTGCTCCTCCGGTCGCGCTCGGCCGCCACGGAGGCGGGCGCCGCGACCTGACCGAGCATCTTCAGGGAGAAGGCGCGCAGGCACGACCGGCATTCCCAGGCGCCGTGACCGGCACTGCCGTCGGTCGGTTCGTGCGGCCAGAGGTCCTCGTCGCCGCAGTAGGGGCAGTGGTACGGGACGCCGCGGCCGCTCATCAGGCCCCACCGGTCTCGGCGGCCTCGAGCGACTTCTCGCCGCGCAGGAGGTCCTCCTCGGCCCGGGCGACCCAGGTCGCGAAGTCCTCGCCCTCGTCGGCCCGGTCGACCAGGTAGTTGCCGACCACGGTGGTGACGTAGTCGCCGAGCCCGGCGCTGGTGACCTTGTGGGTGCGCAGCTTGCGTCCGAAGTTGGCGTTCAGGCCCAGTGCACCGCCGAGGTGCACCTGGAAGCCCTCGACCTGCTCGCCGTCGTGCATCACGAGCTGGCCCTTGAGGCCGATGTCGCCGACCTGGGTGCGCGCGCAGGCGTTCGGGCAGCCGTTGACGTTGACGGTGATCGGCACGTCGAGGTCGGGCAGGCGCTGCTCGAGCTCGTCGACCAGGTCGCGGGCACGGTCCTTGGTGTCGACGATCGCCAGCTTGCAGAACTCGATGCCGGTGCAGGCCATCGTGTTGCGTCGCCAGTTCGACGGCCGGGCCTGCAGGCCGATCGCGTCCAGGCGGGCCACCAGGGGCTCGACCTGGTCGGCGTCGACGCCGATCACGACGATCTTCTGGTACGGCGTGAGCCGCGCGCCGGCCGCGCCGTGCGCCTCGATGGCGTCGGCCAGCTCGACCAGCATCGACCCGGACACGCGCCCGGCGGTCG
Source organism: Propionibacteriales bacterium (assembly GCA_038256225.1). Classification (GTDB taxonomy): domain Bacteria; phylum Actinomycetota; class Actinomycetes; order Propionibacteriales; family Nocardioidaceae; genus Nocardioides. The sequence goes on from JBBSKO010000105.1 coordinate 5,924, forward strand.
GGGCCAGACCGACGTAGAACCGGCCGTCCTGCTGCTCGTGCACGCCGATGTGGTCGCGGTGCCCGGTGGGCGTCTCGGGGGAGGGGCAGTCGACCAGCTCGCGGCCGAGGTACTCCTTCTCGAGGACCTCGCGGAACTTGTCGACGCCCCAGTCGGCGACCAGGAACTTCAGCCGCGCCCGCGAGCGCAGCCGGCGGTAGCCGTAGTCGCGGAAGATCGACGCCACGCCCTCCCAGGCGTCGGCCACCTCGTCCAGCGGGATCCACACGCCCATCCGGGCGGCCAGCTTCGGGTTGGTCGACAGCCCGCCACCGACCCACAGGTCGAAGCCGGGGCCGTGCTCGGGGTGGACGGTGCCGACGAAGGAGATGTCGTTGGTCTCCGGGGACACGTCGTGACCGGGGTGCCCGGTCAGCGCGGTCTTGAACTTCCGGGGGAAGTTGGAGAAGGCCGGGTCGCCGATGAAGCGGCGCTTGATCTCGTCCAGTGCGGCGGTGCCGTCGATGATCTCGTCCTTGGACACCCCGGCGACCGGCGAACCGAGGAAGGGCCGCGGGGAGTCGCCGCAGGCCTCGAGGCTGCTCAGGCCGGCGGCGTCGAGCCGCTCCCAGATCGCGGGGACGTCCTCGATCCGGATCCAGTGGTACTGGATGTTCTCGCGGTCGGTCACGTCGGCGGTGCCGCGCGCGAAGTCGACGCCGATGGTGCCCAGCGCGCGGACGGCCTCGTGGTCGAGCAGCGCGCCGTCGGAGCGCACGCGGAGCATGAAGTAGGAGTCGTCGAGCTCCTCCTCCGGCACGGTCGCGGTCTTGCCACCGTCGAAGCCGGGGGCGCGCTGGGTGTAGAGACCCATCCAGCGGAAGCGCCCGCGCAGGTCGGCGGGGTCGATCGAGGCGAAGCCGCGCTTGGAGTAGGTGTAGAGGATGCGGTCCCGCACGTTCAGCGGGTCGTCGTCCTTCTTGGACTGCTCGTTCTTGTTCAGCGGCTCGGTGTACCCGAGCGCCCACTGACCCTCGGCGCGCTTGGGGCGCGGGATCTCGGTGTGGGAGGCCTTCTCGGCCTGGAAGCGCATGTCAGCCATGGGGGAGCGGTCCTTCTCGTGGGGCTCGGGCGGGGCGCCGGCGCGGTGGGGCCGGGTGCGGGTCGCTCAGCGAGTCCGACAGAGGCAGCTGCGGGTGCGCCCGAGGTCCACGTGGCGTCGCACCACGAGGTGGAGGGGGGTGCCGACAGTCATCACGTGAAGCAGTCTCACCCTGTGGACCAGTGCCCCACAAACACGAATCCCATGTGGTGAGACGTGTGTCCGGTGGTCGAGACGCTGACCTGCGGGTCCGGAGGGCGGTGAGGTGCACGTCACAGCCCGTACCCCGCACTGCCGCAGATCCGGGGCCGCGCGGAAAAGGCGTCCTGGCGCCCTCGGTCCTAGTCTGAAGCCATGAACGCCGCCGTGGACCAGGCCCACCAGACCAGCCTCGCCTCCAGCGCCTACCGGCAGGCCCTCGAGGTCATCTCGGCCGTCGAGCCGCGGATCGCGGAGGCCACGGCCGCCGAGCTCGCCGACCAGCGCGGGTCGCTGAAGCTCATCGCCAGCGAGAACTACGCCTCCCCGGCCGTGCTGCTCACGATGGGCACCTGGCTCTCGGACAAGTACGCCGAGGGCACCGTCGGGCACCGGTTCTACGCCGGCTGCCAGAACGTCGACACCGTCGAGTCCATCGCGGCCGAGCACGCCCGCGAGCTGTTCGGCGCCGAGTACGCCTAC
>JBBSKO010000106.1:0-7534 GCA_038256225.1 Propionibacteriales bacterium
TGCGCGCCGTGGTCCTCTCCGGCGAGGGCGACGCCTTCTGCGCCGGTCTCGACTTCGGCTCGGTGATGCGGGACCCGGTCGGCATCGCCCGGGCGTTCCTGCCGCGGCCCTGGCGCGGGACCAACACCTTCCAGGAGGCCTGCTGGGCCTGGCGCCGGCTGCCGGTCCCGGTCGTCGCCGCGGTGCACGGCCACTGCCTCGGCGGCGGCCTGCAGATCGCCCTGGCCGCGGACTTCCGCATCGCGACGCCTGACTCGTCGTGGTCGGTGCTCGAGGGCAGGTGGGGGATCGTGCCGGACATGAGCGGCATCGCGAGCCTCTCCCAGCTGGTGGGCATCGACACCGCCAAGCGGCTGACGATGACCGCGGAGACGGTCAGCGGGAAGCAGGCCCACGACCTCGGGCTGGTCAGCGAGCTCGACAGCGACCCGGTCGCCGCGGCGCACGAGCTCGCGGCCCGCCTGGTCCAGCGCTCGCCGGACCAGCTCGCCGCCACCAAGCGCCTCTTCGACTCCACCTGGTCGGCCAGCCCCCGCCGTACCTTCGCCCGGGAGCGCGTCGAGCAGGCGTTCCTGCTCGGGGCGCGCAACACCAAGGTCGCCCGGGAAGCCGCGCTGGCCAGGGTCGCGCCGGTCTTCGGCCCCCGCGGGCGGTGAGGCTGCCGGGCGTCCCGGGACCGGCCGGGGTCGCCGCGGTCGGGCGGGTCCTCGCCGTCACCGCCGTGCTGGTGGCCTGGCTGCTGCTGGTCCGGGTGCTCGGCCCGGTCGGCCTGCTGCTCGGCGTGCTTCTGCTGGTGCTGCCGCGGGTCGGCCCACGCGTGCGTGCCTGGCTGCGCCCGCGCGCCCTGGCCTCGTGGCAGGTCGCCCTGGGCGCCGGGGTCGTCGTCGGCGCCCTCGTGGCGGTCCTCGTGCTCGCGCCGGCCGGGCGGCTTCCCCTGCCGCCGTCCACCGGCACCTGGGTGACCCCGTCGTACGTCGGCCGGGCCGCGGTGGCCGACCCGCTGCCGGTGCTCGCGCCGGGCCCGCCGGGCCCGCTGGGGGACTCCCCGGAGGTCAGCGGGGCGTGGTTCGGCGGTGCCGACTGCGGCGACCTCGCCGCGCTGCCCACGGGGTGGCTGGTCGCGGTCTGCGCCGAGGGCGGCGAGGACGACGAGCCCGGCGGCGGAGAGCGCGTGCTGCGGGTGCTCGACCCGGGGAGCCTGCGGCCGCTGGTGTCCCGGGCGCTGCCACCGGCGCCGTCGGGTGCGCCGGCCCGGTGCGGTCGCGGTGTCGCCGTCGTGGGGGACCAGGTCGTCGTGGGCACGGCTGCCGGCGCGCTCGACGTGCTGGCCACCACCGACGCGGCCGGGGAGCCCGACCTGACCCTGGCCGGCTCGACCGACCTGCGCGGGGAGCTGGCCGAGGGCGAGTGCCTGGTCGCGGTGGCCCCCGACGCCACCGGGCTGTGGTGGGCCGGGTCCGCCGGCAGGGTCGGGGTCGTCGACCCCGAGGACGGCGGCGCCTCGCTGCGGCTGCCCGGGACGGTCGCCAACCCGGTGACCGCCGCGGACGGCACCGCCTACGTGGTCACCACGCAGGTGCTCGCCGCCGTCGGGCGCGACCCGGCCGGCCGGCTCGAGGTGCGGTGGCGGTCGGTCTACGACGCCGGGACGGGGGTGCGGACCGGTCAGGTCGGCCGGGCCGGCGGCACCGCCCCGGTCCTGCTCGACGGGACCGACGCGTCGGGGCCGTTGCTCGCGCTGACCGACAACGCCGACCCCCGGGTGCAGCTGCGCCTGGTCCGGGCCGGTGACGGGTCGCTGGTCTGCCAGACCGCCCTCTTCGACGACGAGGCGAGCGCCGTGGAGGCAGACCCGCTGCCGGTCGACCGCGCCGGGGTGGTCGTGGCCAACGCCGCCGGCTGGACCGGCCCGCGCAGCACGCTGCTGGGCCGCGCCCCCGCAGGCGGCCTGGCGAGGATCGACCTCGTCGACGGGCGGTGCCGCACGACCTGGACCTCCGACGTCGTGTCGCCCTCGGTGCGGCCGGCGGTGTCCCCGGTCAGCGGCCTGGTGCACGCCTGGGCCGTGCGTCCGAGCTGGTGGGGCGTCGACGCGTGGTACCTCACCGGCCTCGACGCCCGGACCGGTGAGCTGCGGTTCGCCGCTCGCGCCGGCACCGGGCCGGCGTACGCCGGGCGCCGCGGCGGGGTGCACCTCGGTGCCGACGCCGCCGCCACGGTGGCGACCGTCGGCGGGCTCGTCCGCGTCGTCGACCGCTTCCCGACGTTCGCGGAGGACTGAGCGCGGCGGACTGAGCGCGGCGGGCGCGCGCCGTACGGCACGTTCGTGTGGGCGTCGTCGGCGTGTCGACACACGGACGTACCGCGGAGGACCATCGTGCGGTGAGCACCCCCCGCAACCCCCGCCGCCCGGACGTCACCACCGTCGACCTGGTCGGCGGCGCCGAGAAGCGCGAGCTGGTCCTCGCCGGGCCCGACCCCACCTGGCCGCGCCGCTACGCCGAGCACGAGGCGCGCATCCGGGCCGCCGTCGGCGCGCACGCCGTCGCCGTGGAGCACGTCGGCTCGACCTCGGTGCCCGGGCTGGCGGCGAAGCCGATCATCGACGTCCTGGTGACGGTGGAGGACATCACCGCGGAGGAGGACTACCTGACCCCGCTCCTCGAGGCCGGCTACCTGCTGCGGGTCCGCGAGCCGGGCCACCGGATGGTCCGCACGCCGGAGCTCGACGTCCACGTGCACGTGCACGAGGCCGGTGACGACGAGGCGCAGGACAAGGTCCGGTTCCGGGACCGGCTGCGGTCCTCGGAGGAGGACCGGATGCTCTACGAGGGCACGAAGCGTCGGCTGGTCGCGCAGGGCTGGGCCGACATGAACGCCTACGCCGACGCCAAGAGCGACGTCGTCGCGGAGATCATGGCCAGGTCAGCCCCACGGTCCGCTCGCTGAGCACCCACAGCGCGCGCTGCGACTCCGGGTCCTGGGCGGCGCTGCTGGCGGTGACGACCTGGGGCCGTCCGCGCATCTGGCCGGGGCCGTCGGGGCCGCAGTACGTGCCGCCCGGGAGGTCGGCGGTGGCGGCCATCAGGGTCGGCCACGCGCCGGCGGCGACCGGCTGGGCGACCGCGCGGACGGCGGCGTCGTAGACCGACGAGGCCCGCCCGGAGAGCCCGTCGGCGGCCCCGCCGAACTGACCGTTCGCGGCGAGGTGGGAGCCGGCGAACCCGGGGTGCGCGGCCGTGGCGGACACCGGGAGCCCCGCCTCGCGGAGGCGGCGCTCCAGCTCGAAGGCGAAGAGCAGGTTGGCCAGCTTGGACTGCGCGTAGGCCTGCCACTTCCGGTAGCGACCCTGCTGACGGGGGTCGCCGAGCGGCGCCGACCGGGCGCGCCGGTGCATCTGCGAGGAGACCGTGACCACCCGGGCGTCCTCGGCCGCCACCAGCTGCGGCAGCAGGAGGCCGGTCAGCAGGAACGGCCCGAAGTGGTTGGTGGCCATCTGCAGCTCGAGCCCGTCGGGCGTGCGGCGCTCCGGGGTGCCCATCACGCCCGCGTTGTTGACCAGCAGGTGCAGCGGGCCCAGGTCGGCGGCCCTGCGGGCGGCCCCGCGCACCGACGTCAGGTCGGAGAGGTCGACGACCAGCTCCTCGGGGGCGGGCTGGTCGCCCCCCAGCTCGGCGGTGATCGCGCGGGCGGTGGCCCCGAGCTTCTCGGCGTTCCGCCCGGCCAGGACCACGCGCGCGCCGCGCCGGGCCAGCTCGAGCGCGGTGTGGTGGCCCAGGCCGCCGAGGCTGGGCCCGGTGACCACGGCCGTCCGCCCGGCCTGGTCTGGCACGTCGCTGAGGGACCAGGGGACGAGGGCGGCGGAGCTCATCCGCTCAGCCTAGGTCGGTCCGGGCCAGGGTCACGGCCAGCAGCAGCATCACCACCCCGATCAGGGCGTCGAGGACCTGCCAGGACCGCGGTCGGGACAGCAGCCGGTGGGCGCGGTGCGCGCCATAGCCGAGCCCGAGGAACCACACGGCACTGCCGAGCACCGCGCCCAGCCCGAACCACCACCGCTCCCCGGGCCCCTGGGTGGTGGCCACCGAGCCCAGGAACAGCACGGTGTCGAGGTAGACGTGCGGGTTGAGCCAGGTCAGGGCCAGCGCGGTGAGGACCGCGGTGCGGCGGCTCCCCGCGCCGGACTCCGCCGCGCGGAGGACGTCGGGGCGGGCCGCGCGGCGCAGCGAGAGCAGGCCGAAGACGGCCAGGAACGCCACCCCGCCCCACCGCACGACCTCGAGCAGCCAGCCGGCCTGCTGGACCAGGGCGCCCACGCCGGCCACCCCGGCCAGGATCAGCGCGGCGTCCGAGACCAGACAGATCGCGACCACCGTCCCGACGTGGGCGCGGGCCAGTCCCTGACGGAGGACGAAGGCGTTCTGCGCGCCGATCGCCACGATCAGGGCCAGGCCGGTGACCAGACCGGTGAGGGTGGCGGTGGCCGGGGCGAGGGCGGAGGCAAGCACGTCACCGACGCTAGGCGCGTCCGTCGGATCAGGCCAGCGAAACAATCTTGACGATCATCAGCAGCGCTTATGATGGTCGGGTGGATCCCGCCCCCGCGCAGCTCGCCACCCTGGCCGCGATCGTCGACCACGGCACGTTCGAGGCCGCGGCCCGCCACCTGCACGTCACGCCGTCGGCGGTGAGCCAGCGGATCCGCTCGCTCGAACAGGCCGCCGGGCAGGTGCTGGTCCGGCGCACGACGCCCTGCCGCCCGACCGTCGCGGGCGAGGCGCTGGTCCGGCTGGCCCGGCAGACGGCGCTGCTGCGCGCGGAGGCCGCGGAGGTCCTGGCCGGCGCGGGGGCCGGCCCGGTGGTCCTGACCGTCGCCGTCAGCGCCGACGCGCTGGCCACCTGGTTCCGGGGGGTGCTGGCCGAGCTGGCCCGGCCCGCGCCGGACGGCTCGGTCGTCGCGCTGCGGCTGCACGTGGAGGACCAGGCGTACTCGGCCGACCTGCTGCGCCGCGGCGACGCGCTGGGCGCGGTGACCTCGGAACCGGGGGCCGTGCAGGGCTGTTCGAGCGAGCCGCTGGGTGCGCTGCGCTACCACGCCGTCGCGGCACGCTCCCTCCTCCCGGACGGCCCGGCGCCCGACGCCCCCGGCGGCCTCCCGATGGTGGTCTACAACGAGCAGGACGACCTGCAGCACGCCCTCCTGCGGGCTCGCGGGCTGCCCGAGCCCCCGGTGGTGCACCGGGTGCCGACCTCGGCCGACTTCGCCGAGGCGGTCCGGCTCGGCCTCGGCTGGGGGTTGCTGCCGGAGCCGCAGCTGGCCCCGATGCGGGAAGCGGACGAGGTCGTCGACCTCGGTCCGGACCCGGTCGACGTGGCGCTCCACTGGCAGCGGTGGCGGCTCGACACCCCGGCCCTGGACCGCTTGAGCGACGCCGTACGACGGGCCGCCGACGCGGGGATGCGACCTGGGGGCCGCCCCGACGGCGGGGTCAGTGCCGGTTCGGGTGCTGCCGGTGCGACTGGCGGCTGGTGACCACGCCCAGCACGATCGCCAGCGCGCCCATCGCCAGGCAGATCCACCCCACGACGTCGGTGCGCACGACGTCGGTCACGGCCTGCGGCATCGCGATCGCGTCCAGCGCGAGGACGGCGCCGACGAACATCAGCAGGACGCCTGCTCCAAGTCCCATGCCGGGACCCTACGGCCTGCCGCGCGGTTCCGCCGCGCAGCAGGCCGAGGGGGTGGTGCTCCGGTGGTCGCTCAGAACGCTGCCTCGTCCAGGTCCATGACCGAGGAGTCGGTGGCCTCGGCGATGGCGCGCTCGGCGCTGACCTTGGGCAGGTTGTACTGGCAGAAGAACTGCGCGGCCGCGACCTTGCCCTGGTAGAAGGCCGTGTCCCGGCCCGGGTCGCCGCCGAGCTTCTGCAGCGCGACGTCGGCCTGGCGCAGCAGCAGCCAGGCGCAGACGACGTCGCCGAGCACCATCAGCAGGCGGCTGGTGTTGAGCCCCACCTTGTAGATGCTCGACGCGTCCTCGGCGGAGGCCATCAGGTCGTTGATCATGTGGCCGACGATCGCGTGGGCGTCCTCGAGCGCGGTGGCCAGCAGGGCTCGCTCGTTCTTGAGCCGCCCGTTGCCGGCCTCGCTGGTCAGGAAGGCCTCGATCTCCTGCGTCAGGTGGCCCAGGGCGCGGCCCTGGTCCTTGACGATCTTGCGGAAGAAGAAGTCCTGGCCCTGGATCGCGGTGGTGCCCTCGTAGAGGGTGTCGATCTTGGCGTCCCGGACGTACTGCTCGATCGGGTACTCCTGCAGGAAGCCGGAGCCGCCGAAGGTCTGCAGCGACTCGGTCCCGAGCAGGACCCAGGAGCGCTCCGAGCCGTACCCCTTGACGATGGGCAGCAGGAGGTCGTTCACGGCCGCGGCCAGCTCGGCGCTCTCGCCGCGGTGCTCGGCCAGCATCACCTCGTCCTGCCAGGTCGCGGTGTAGAGCACCAGCGCGCGCATCGCCTCGGCGAAGGACTTCTGCACCATCAGCGAGCGGCGGACGTCGGGGTGGTGGGTGATCGGGACGCGCGGCGCGGTCTTGTCCGCGGCGCGGGCCAGGTCGGCGCCCTGGACGCGGGTCCGGGCGTAGTCGAGCGCGTTGAGGTAGCCGGTCGACAGGGTCGCGATGGCCTTGGTGCCGACCATCATCCGGGCGTTCTCGATGACCTGGAACATCTGCGCGATGCCCTGGTGCACCTCGCCCAGCAGCCAGCCCCGCGCCGGCTCGCCGCCGCCGACGGACGGGTCGCCGAAGGTGACCTCGCAGGTGTTGGAGACCTTGATCCCCATCTTGTGCTCGACGTTCGTGACGTAGACGCCGTTGCGCTCGCCGGTGAGCTCGCCGGTCTCGTGGTCGAAGTGGATCTTCGGCACCAGGAAGAGGCTGAGGCCCTTGGTGCCCGGCCCGCCGACGCCCTCGACGCCCGCGGGGCGCGCGAGCACGAGGTGCAGGATGTTCTCCTGCAGGTCCGACTCGGCCGAGGTGATGAACCGCTTGACGCCCTCGATGTTCCACGAGCCGTCGTCGTTCGCAGTGGCCTTGGCGCGACCTGCGCCCACGTCGGAGCCGGCGTCCGGTTCGGTGAGCACCATCGTGGCTCCCCAGCGCCGCTCGACGATGTGCTCGGCGATCCGCTGGTCCCGCTCGTTGCCGTTGCGGTGGATGATCGAGGCGAAGCTCGGGCCGCAGGCGTACATCCAGATCGGGGCGTTGGACCCGAGCACCAGCTCGCCGATCGCCCAGTTGAGCGTCGAGGGGGCGGGCGTGCCGCCGATCTCCTCGGGGATCGAGAGCCGCCAGTACTCCGCGTCCATCCAGGCGTCGTAGCTCTTCTTGAAGGGCTCCGGGACGGGAGCGGTGTTGGTCTGGGGGTCGAACACCGGCGGGTTGCGGTCGCTGTCCTCGTACGACGCGGCCAGGTCCTCACGGGCGAGGCGGTCCACCTCGGACAGGATCGCTCGAGCCGTCTCGGGGTCGATGTCCGCGAA
>JBBSKO010000107.1:0-7405 GCA_038256225.1 Propionibacteriales bacterium
CCGGCGTCCTTGGCCGCCTTCGCCGCCGCCTTCTGCTCCTTCTTGTGCTCGCGCACCTTCTGCAGCGACTCCGACCCGGTGACGTCGGCCACCGAGCGGTAGCCGTCGAGGGCGTAGTCGCCCACCGCGGCCTCCCACCCGTCGGGGCGCACGTCGAGCTGCTTGGCCAGGAGCGCGACGAAGATCTTCGCCTTCTGCGCGCCGAACCCCGGCAGCGCCTGCACCCGCCTCACCAGCTCGCGGCCCGTGCTCGCCCCGGTCCAGAGCGCGGCGACGTCGCCGTCGTACTCCTGCTCCACCACCCGGGCCAGCTCCTGCAGCCGCGCGGCCATGGAGCCCGGGAACCGGTGGATCGCGGGCGTCCGGGCGCAGAGCTCCGCGAGCTCCTCGGGATCCGCGGCGGCGACCACTGCCGGGTCGAGCGTGCCGAACCGGTCGAGCAGCTTCGACGGACCGCGGAACGCGTGCTCCATCGGGTACTGCTGGTCCAGCATCATCCCGACGAGCAGCGCGAACGCCGACTCGTCGAGGACGCGGTCGGCGGCGGGGTCACCGGTGATCTCGAAGCCCATGGCCCCATTCTTGCTCACCGTCTCGCCGTCTCACCGTGCCGGACGACGCGGAGCTCGTCACCGGTCGTCCCGACCGTCCGCTCGTCGGGGACGCGGTCCGCGGCCGGATCACCGGTGGTGTCGAAGCCGATCGGATCCATCCCATCCCCGGACGACGGCGTGGGGACTTGGCTCCTGGCCGTCCGCACAGGCACAGTGACCGGCGGCACGCCACTGGTCTGGACCGGGGTGCCACCGCTTGACCACCGGGCCGATAACCCCGGTGTCCCCACTCCCCGTCGCACGCGACCGCGTCGACGCGAAGCACGGCCGGCGCCCCGTCAAGCGTGAGCCACGCGCCGTGTCGAGGCATGTCCCCCGGAGGTCCCCCATGCTCGCTGCCCGGCCGTATCGCGCTCCGTCCATGATCGTCGCGGCACTCGCGCTCCTCCTCGTCGCCGGCCTGCTCACCGCAGCCCTGGGGACGTCCAGCACGGCAGCCGCCGGCACCTCGGGCTCGCTGTCGGTGTCTCCGCGCACCTATGTCGCCGGCCAGGAGGCGACCTTCAGCGGTTCCCTCGGCCGCTCGGGCCGACGCACGATCCACCTCGAGCAGCACATGGGCCGCCCCGGGGACTCGTGGGCGCGCATCGAGGGGTTCCGGACCACCACCGACTCGTCGGGCCGCTTCCGCTTCAGCTATCCGGCGCCGGCGATGTTCAACATCCGCTACCGCGTCCGCTCCGGCGCCGTGGCGACCCCGTCGTTCACCTTCCGTGCCAAGACCCAGGAGTCCCTCGTCACCTTCTCCGACCGCAGCCCCGCACCAGGGCAGGCCTTCTCGGTGGTGGTCGACACCGCACCCCAGGTCGGCGGGCGGCAGGACCTGCCGCCGCCGGTGTTCCCGGGGCGCCTCGTCGACCTGCAGGAGCGGTCCGGGAGCTCGTGGCGCACCGTCGCCACACGGGCCACCGACAACCAGGGCCAGGTCGCCTTTCCGGTGACCCGCAGATCCCCCGGCGTGGTCACCTACCGGGCGCGTCAGCACGACTGGCTCGCCGGCGGCAGCGTCGTCGGCTGGCACCCCTCCTTCCCCGCCAGCGTCCGCGTCACCGGAACCGCCTCCACGCAGGCGGCGCCGGCCGCTGTGGCGCCGCTCCGCGACGGGCGCGTGGTCCCGCTGGGCTCAGCCGCGACCCGCGGCGGGACGACCAACGCCAGCCAGGTCTACGGCTGGAACCCCGCGCTCTTCGACTTCGCCTGGGAGCGTGGCGAGTCGCTCACCTCGCCCCCGATGCGCGGCAACCTGCGGCGCGGCGGCTGGCTCGACTCCTCCGACGGGACCGGTCGGGTCTCGCACTACAACGGCGGACTCCTCTTCGACAGCCAGTTCGGCAACCGCGGTGGTCGAGGCGACCGTGGGACGACCACCGCCACGCTCCGGGGCAACGCCCAGCCGTACGGCCGCTGGGAGTTCCGCACCCGCTCGTGGAGCATGGAGAACAACCGGCGCGACTACCGGCTCCGCATCCAGCTGGTCCCCGAGGACCCGGCCAAGCGCCACTGCGGGGCCAACGACGTCACGGTGGCCGAGCTGGCCGACCACTCCACCCGCCTGAAGATGGGGGTCGGGTCCTTCGGGGCCGACCGCTCGTGGGCACTGACGCGCAGCGGTGTCCGGCTCGGCGACGAGGCCCACAACGTCGCGGTCGAGATCGCGCGGGGCCACATCTCCTGGTTCCTCGACGGTCGCATCATCGGCACCGTCGCCGACGCGAGCGCCGTGTCAGGGCACGCCATGACGCCCCGCATCAGCCTCGTCGGAGACGGTGGCCGCGAGATGAACCGCACCAAGGCTATCTTCGACTGGGTCCGCGCCTGGACGCCGGCCAACGGACGGCACCCGAGCAACGGCACACGGCTCCAGGCAGGACCGCTCGGACGCACCTGCTGAGACGCTCCCGCGCTCACCCCAGGACGGCGACCGCGGCGTCGTAGTCCGGCTCCTGGCCGATCTCCGCGACCAGCTGGGAGTGCAGCACGGTGCCGTCGCGGTCGAGGACCACGACCGCGCGGGCCAGCAGGCCGGCGAAGGCGCCGTCGACGAGGCGGACGCCGTAGTCGTCGCCGAAGGTGGAGCGGAAGGACGACGCCGCCACGACCCGGTCGAGGCCCTCGGACCCGCAGAAGCGCGCCTGGGCGAACGGCAGGTCCTGCGAGACGCACACCACGTCGGTCTCGGGCAGCCCGGCGGCGCGCTCGTTGAACTCGCGGACGCTGGCCGCGCACACGCCGGTGTCGACGCTGGGGAAGATGTTGAGCACGGTGCGTCGGTCGTCGCTGCGCACGACCTCACCGAGGTCCGCGCCGGTCAGGGTGTACGTCGGGGCCTTCGTGCCCGGGGAGGGCAGGTCGCCGACGAGCGAGACGGGGGTGCCACCGAGGGCGGTCGAGGTCATGTGGCCCATTCTGACCCCCCAGGTCCGCCCCGGCACCCCGGGGTGGACGGACGGCGGTGCCGGCACCACGGCGGCGTGCTCCCCGACCTCGGGGGCTGAGGGCCCCAGCGAGGTGCTACGGCTTGACGGTGAGCACCGGGCACGGGGCGTCGAGCAGGATCCGCTGGGCGCTGGAGCCCAGGATCAGCTTGCCCAGCGGGGAGCGGCGCTTGAGCCCGATCACGATCAGGTCGCCGGCGGAGGCGACCTCGACGAGGTCTTCCGCCCCGTCCACCCCGCCCGGGCCCTCACGCACGTCGAAGGTGACCCCGCTGGACTCGAGCCGCTCCCGGGCGGGGGCCAGGTCGGCGCCCTCGTCACCGGCGCGGCGGCGCACGTCGACGACGAGCAGGTCGGACTCACGCAGGCGGGCCTCGCTGATCGCGCGGTCGAGCGCGGCGTCCCCCTCCGAGTTGGGCACGTAGCCCACGACGATGGTTCCCATGACGCTCACCGTACCGACGCACCCGCCCGAGCACGCCACCTGTGGAGGGCCCCGGGCGCCACGGGCCCGTCTCGGGCACCCTCACGGGGTGCCCACCACTCGAGGGACCGCGCCGACGCCGCCGGACCCGGTCGGCCCGTTCGGGCCCCCGGTCGCGGCGCCGAGGGCCCGGGAGCTCCGGGGCCTGGTGCTCTCCCACGTCCTTGCGGAGCCGCGCCGCCGCTTCCCCGCCGTGCTGCACGTGGGGCGGCCCGGAGGCCCCGAGGCCGTGCGCCCCGCCCAGGACGCCGCCGACGACCACGCCCTGCGGGTCGAGGTGCTCGAGGCGATGCTGCGCCGGGTACGAGCGCTCCCCGCCGACCCGCCCGCCGACCCGATCGGCGCCGCGGCCCTGGCCTGGCTCACCCGTCCCGGGCCCCTGGTGCTGCAGGACGTCGACGCCGCGTGGGGCGCGGCGACGCGGGCGGCCGGCGCGGAGCTGGGGATGGACCCGCTGCCGCTGGTCGTGGTCACGCGGGCGGGGTGGTGGGAGCCCGCCACCGGCTCCGGTCGGCGCTGGTGCAGGCTCCGCGTACGCCCGTGAGGCGAATCGCGCCTCGCCCCGTGCCGTCCGACGGGCGGGTCCCGGCACCTACCAGGTGTGGACCGGCTCGTTGGTGTGCATCCGCTCGCGGTACTCCCCCGTCACGGCGCGCAGCGCGTCGTAGCGGTCCTGGCCGTCGCGCTCCGCCATCCGCCGCACGAACCACTCGGCCCCGTTCACACCTGCGAGGCAGCGTCCCTCGATCACGCCGAGCAGGCGGTCGCTGTCCGCGCTCGGGACGCCCCAGGAGTCCAGCCCCTGCCGTGCCATCGGCAGCAGCCGCCGCAGGACGAGCTCGGTCGCGGGGACCTGCCCGATGCCGGGCCAGAACACCTGCGCGTCGATGCCGTGCAGCGCGGCGAGGTGGAAGTTCTCCTCCGCGGCGCTGAAGGACATCGCCGACCACAGGGGTCGCTCGCTCTCGGCCAGGGAACGCACCAGCCCGAAGTAGAAGGCGGCGTTGGCCATCGTGTCGACCACCGTCGGGCCGGCGGCGAGGACCCGGTTCTCCACCCGCAGGTGCGGCACCCCGCCCGCGATGTCGTAGACGGGCCGGTTCCAGCGGTAGACCGTGCCGTTGTGCAGGCGCAGCTCGCTGAGGTTGGGCGTGCCACCACCCTCGAGGACCTGGACGGGGTCCTCGTCGTCGGTGATCGGCAGCAGCGCCGGGAAGTAGCGCACGTTCTCCTCGAACAGGTCGAAGACCGAGGTCACCCAGCGCTCGCCGAACCACACCCGGGGCCGCACGCCCTGCGCCTTGAGCTCCTCGCCGCGGGTGTCGGTGGCCTGCTCGAAGAGCGGGATCCGGGTCTCGCGCCACAGCTGCTTGCCCAGCAGGTAGGGCGAGTTCGCGCCGAGGGCCAGCTGGATGGCCGACACGGCCTGGGAGGCGTTCCAGTAGTCGGCGAACTCCGAGGGCGAGGTCTGCACGTGCAGCTGGGTGCTGGTGCAGGCCGCCTCCGGCAGGATCGTCCCGGCGGTCGTCTCGACCTGCTCCGAGGCCGGCGGGAGCCCCTGGATGGACAGCTCGATGTCCTCGCCGCGCGCGGCGAGGATCTGCTCGCTGAGCAGTCGGTAGCGGGGGTTGCCGCTCAGGCTCCCGGCCCCCATGTGGCCCTCGGCCAGGGTCGGCAGCACCCCGATCATCACCAGGTGCGCGCCGATCTCCGCCGACTTCGCCTCGGCGTCGTTCAGGCTGCGGCGCAGGTTGGCCTCGAAGTCGGCCAGCCCGCCCTCGCGGAGCCGGGCGGGGGCGACGTTGATCTCGATGTTGAACTGGCCGAGCTCGGTCTGCCAGGCCGGGTCGGCGATCCGCTCCAGCGCCTCGGCGTTCTTCAGCGCCGGGTCGTTGGCCTCGTCGACCAGGTTGAGCTCGACCTCGAGCCCGACCATCGGGTCGTCGGTGTCGAAGACCGAGTCGCGCAGCATCCGGGCGAAGACGTCCAGGCAGCGCCGCACCTTCTCGCGGTGACGCGTGCGGTCGGCCCGGGTGAACTCCTGTGCGTCGACCTCTGCGCCCATGGACAGACCCTAGACCCGGCGGGGCCCGTGAGGCGCTCACCCGGCGGAGGCGCCCCGCGGGTCCTCGTCGAGCGGGTCGGCCAGGCTCGGTGCCAGGGCCTCGGCAGGGTCGAAGGAACCGGGCCGGACCGCCGCGGTGAGCAGCTGCGCCACCAGCCCGGTCAGCGTGTGGGTGGGGTCGGCCTCGTCGGCCACGTCGACCGCGCACCAGGCCAGCGCCCCGTTGCCGCTGTTCCAGGCGGCGTACGCGAGGAGCGCCGCCGCGGGGGCCCGCCATCGTCGGGGGCACCGCCGTACGACCTCGGTCCACAGGTCGGCGGCGTCGCGGGCGGCGTCGGCGGCCTGGGCGGGCGGGGTCATCGCCCAGACGGCGTCGCGCACCGCGAACGAGCCCAGCCCGACCACCAGCCGGGCCAGCGCAGCGGGCTCCGGGACGGTGCGGTCCCGGAGGTGGTCGCGGACCAGGCCGGCGGCCCACCGCCGTTCGTGCGCGCACCACGCCGGGTCGCGGGTCGCGGCGGTGCCCGCGACCACCGCGGCCAGGGCCGCGACCTCCTCGACCTCGCCGGCCACCGGCTGCAGGCTGCCGACCAGCGCCTCCCGCGAGGGCAGCGTCACCCGACCCTCGAGCACCGACTGTGCCGCGAAGGGATGGGTGGCCGCGTCGAAGGGCACCCCCCAGGCCGGCACCCCCGGGCGGCGCCCCCGCGCCGGCCACCACCGGCCCTCGTGCGTCCGCAGGCTGTCGAGCACGTCGACGCCGGCCCGGCGCAGCCCGTCCTCGACCGCGCCCGCCACCGACCGCGCCAGGACCGCGTCGGAGGTGAACAGCAGCACCGCCGCCCGGGGGACACCGTGGCGGCGGACGGGGTCGGAGAGCATCGTGACGAGGTCGGCGACACCCTGCACGTCGCCGCGGGCCGGGAGGTCCGCGCGGGCGTGGAACGAGCCCGGCCCGAAGGTCAGCAGGACCACCGAGTCGGTCGGGGTGAAGCCGAGCACCACCGGCGCCAGCGCCAGCAGGTCCTCGGGCGCACGGACGGTCAGGGTCGGGGTCTCACGGGCGCGGGGCATGCGACGAGACTGACCACCCGCGGACGCCCGTGGGGGTCCGCGGCGCCGCCCTGGGGAGGACGGCTCCGGGACCCCCGCCTGTGGACGCGGTGCGGCCGGGAGGACCCCGGTCGGCGGGTAGCGTGCCGGACGTGCGCGCCACGGCCTCGGTCCTCCACCTGGACCTCGACGCCTTCTTCGCCGCCGTCGAGCAGCGCGACAAGCCCTCCCTGCGGGGCAAGCCCGTCGTGGTCGGCGGCACCGGCGGCCGGGGCGTCGTGGCCACCGCCTCCTACGAGGCGCGCGTGCACGGCGTCCGCTCGGCCATGTCGACCCGGGAGGCGCGCTCGCGCTGTCCCCACGCCGCCTACCTCGCCGGCCGGTTCCCGGCCTACCGGGAGGCCAGCGTGGTGGTGATGGAGCTGCTGCGCTCGCTCTCGCCGCTGGTGGAGCCGCTGTCGCTGGACGAGGCGTTCGTCGACCTCGCCGCCGCCGGGTTGCCCGACCTCGAGGTCGACACCGTCACGGCGGTGGCGCAGGAGGTACGCGCCGAGCTGCACCGGCGCACGGGCGGCCTGACCGCCTCGGTCGGCCTGGCCACCTCCAAGTTCATGGCCAAGGTGGCCAGCGACCTCGACAAGCCCGACGGGCTCGTCGTCGTCCCGCCCGGCTCCGAGCCCGAGCTCCTGCGTCCGATGCACGTCTCGGTCATCCCCGGCGTCGGCCCGGCCACGACCGAGCGGCTGCGCCGCGC
>JBBSKO010000108.1:0-7367 GCA_038256225.1 Propionibacteriales bacterium
CGACCTCGGCTGCGGCAACGCCTACCTGACCTTCGCCGCGCTGCGCTACCTCGCCGGCGTGCGGGGCCTGCCCGTGGTCGTCACCGGGGTGGACGTCAAGGAGCAGTCCCGCGAGCACAACACCGCCGTGGCAGAGCGGCTCGCCGCCGCCGGTGCCTTCGGCGAGGGCCGCGCGGAGTTCGTGGTCGGCAGCATCGAGGACGTCGTGCTCGACCTCGCGCCGGAGGTGGTGCTCGCGCTGCACGCCTGCGACACCGCCACCGACGACGCCCTGGCCCGCGCCGCGGCCTGGCAGGCGCCCGTCGCCCTGGCCGCGCCGTGCTGCCACCACGACGTGGCCGCGCAGCTGCGCGCGGCGGCGACCCCCGCGCCGTACGCCGCCCTGACCCGGCACGGGATCCTCCGCGAGCGCTTCGCCGACACCCTCACCGACGCCCTGCGCGCCTCGCTGCTGCGCCTGGAGGGCTACCGCGTCGAGGTCGTGGAGTTCGTGGGCAGCGAGCACACGCCGCGCAACACGCTGCTGCGCGCCACCCGCACCGGTGCACCGGTGGGCGGCGAGCAGCGCGAGGAGTACGACGAGCTGGTGAGGACCTGGGGCGTGCGCCCGCGGCTCGGGGAGCTGCTCGGGACGCCTGGTGCTTGAGATCCGCCGCTACCTCGGGGTCGCCGTCGCGGTGCCCTTCCTGGTCGGCGGTGCGCTCGCGGTCACGCCCGAGATCGAGCGGGAGGTCGTGCTGACGTTCGCCGACCCGGCGATCGTCGAGTCGAGCGGGCTGGTGGCCCTCGACGGCGGTCGGGTCGTCACGACCAACGACTCCGGCGACGAGGGTCGCGTCTTCACCGTCGACGCCGACGGTGGGACCGTCGGCACCACCACCTGGGGTGAGGCGCGCGACGTCGAGGCGCTGGCCCCGCTGGAGGACGACGTCCTCGTCGGCGACATCGGCGACAACGGCGCCGGGCGCGACTCGATCAGCATCCTGCGGGTGCCGGTCGGCGAGGGCGAGCAGGAGGTCGACCCGGCCTCCGCGGTCGAGCTGGTCTACCCCGAGGGTGCCCGGGACGCGGAGTCGCTGATGGTCGACCCGGTCTCCGGGCGGGTGCTGATCGCCAGCAAGGTCGTGCTGGGCGGGGCGCTCTACGAGGTGCCGCCGGACGCCGTGCCGCCCTCGGTCGGGGCGCCCGCTCCGCTCGAGCCGGTGCGGCTCCGCGAGATCGGCAGCGTCCGCGGTTTCGCCACCGACGGGGCGTTCTTCCCCGACGGCCGGCACCTCGTGGTCCGCGACTACGGCTCGGCCACCGTCTACTCCTGGCCCGACCTGCGCGACGTCGGCTCGTTCGACCTGCCCGCGCAGGAGCAGGGTGAGGGGATCGCGGTCGGCGAGGTCGACGGGGCCTTCCAGGTCCTGGTCAGCAGCGAGGGGGCGGACAGCCAGGTGCTGCGCGCCCCGATGCCGCAGGCGCTCGCCGAGGCGGTCGCGCCGCTGCCCGAAGCCTCCGGGTCCCCGCAGCCGGAGGACCCGGCCGCGGTCACGCCGCCCGGGGCGTACGACGCGCCGGTCGCCTCCGACGCGCTCGACCGTGGCCCGGGCGTGGGCCCCTGGCTGATCGGCGGGGTGTTCCTGGTCGGCGTGCTCGTGGTGCTGCTCCGCTCGCTGAAGCCCCGCTGACGACCGCGGGACGCGGCGGCCGGGCTGCGCTGTAACGCTGTGTTACTTCCTCCGGACCACCGTCGCGGTGCTGCACCAGATGATGTAACACAGCGTTACAGCCGGCTGGCCCGGCGCAGCCTGACGACGAGGGGGACCGGCATGGACATCACGGTGGTCGAGGGCGACCTGACGCAGCAGCACGTCGACGCGGTGGTCAACGCCGCCAACCGCGGGATGCGCGGGGGCGGCGGGGTCGACGGGGCGATCCACCGGGCCGGGGGACCGGCCGTGCTGGAGGACTGCGTACGCCGCTTCCCGCACGGCCTGGCCACCGGTGACGCCGGCTGGACGACGGCGGGCGACCTGCCGGCCCGCTGGGTGGTTCACGTCGTGGGGCCGAACCACCGCGCAGGCGAGACCGACCGCGCCCTGCTGCTGTCCTGCTACACGCGGGCGGTCGCGGTGGCGGACGAGGTCGGCGCCCGCACGCTCGCCTTCCCGCTGGTCTCGGCAGGGGTCTACGGCTGGCCGCGCGAGGACGCGGCGGCCGCGGCCGTCGAGGCGCTGCGCTCGGTGGCAGCGACCGGCGTCACCGAGGCGCGGCTGGTGGCGTACGACGCCCGGGCCGCGGCGCTGCTGCGGGACGCGCTGGCGGGTTAGTCCCTGACGAGATCGTCGTGATCCGGGCGGCGGGACGACGATCTCGTCGGGGACTATCCCGCAGACCGGGCCTGGGCGGCGTCCTGCTCCCGCTCCTCGCCACGACGCCGCAGCCGCTTGGCGCCGGGAAGGCCCTCCACGATCTGCCCGACGCTGTCGAAGCGGTCGCTGAGCTGGCTCAGCTCGGGGGAGACGTCGGCCATCCCGCGCAACGCCGGGACCACCAGGTCGAGCAGGTCCGGCACCAGCTCCAGGAGGTGGGCGAGGGCGTCGACGTGCTCGCTCGTCAACCGGTCGGCGGCGTGCCCGGCTGTCGTCCCGGCCCGCGCCAGGGTGGCGCGGTGCTCGGTGAGCGTGCCGACGGCCCGCCGCAGCTCGGCGGAGCCGAGGTCGACCGCCTCGGCGGCCTGGAGGCTGGTCGCGTCGACCCGTTCCACGACGGCCCGGGCGTAGGCGTTGGTGGCCCCGATGTCGTCGACGAGGGTCTCGACCCGCTCGAGCAGGTCGTCGACGCGGCCCAGGACGCGCCACGCGGAGCCGACCAGGTCGGCGGCGGCCTGGGCCGGTCGGGTGGCGGCGCCGAGCACGGCGTTGATCGGGCTCATCGGGTCTCCTCAACCCGACGCCTCGTCGCGCCGGACCCACCACCCTGCGGGCCGTACGTGCGGCAGGCCACACCTCGGGGGGTATCCCCCCGCCCGTCGCCTACAGGTGCTCGACCACGTGGTCGACGCACCGGGTCAGGGCGAGGACGTCCTCGGGGTCGACGGCGGGGAACATCGCCACGCGCAGCTGGTTGCGGCCGAGCTTGCGGTACGGCTCGGTGTCCACCACGCCGTGCGCCCGCAGCACGGCCGAGACCCGGGCCGCGTCGACCGAGGCGTCGAGATCGACCGTGCCGACCACCAGGGAGCGGTGGGCCGGGTCGGTGACGAACGGGGTGGCGTACGACGAGGCCTCCGCCCAGCCGTAGAGCGCGGACGAGGACCGCGTCGTCCGCTCGACCGTCGCCGGCAGGCCGCCCAGGCCGAGCATCCACTCCAGCTGCTCGGCCATCAGGAACAGCGTGGCGACGGCCGGAGTGTTGTAGGTCTGCTGCCTGGCCGACTGCTCGACCGCGATCGCCAGGTCGAGCGAGGCGGGCACGTGCCGGTCGGTGGAGGCGATCTCGGCGGTCCGGGCCAGCGCCGCCGGCGACATCAGCGCGAACCACAGCCCGCCGTCGGAGGCGAAGCCCTTCTGGGGGGCGAAGTAGTAGACGTCGCACTCGCGCAGGTCGACCGGCAGGCCGCCGGCGCCAGAGGTCGCGTCGACCAGGACCAGCGTGTCGTCGGCGCGGGTGCCGGCCGGGCGCACCACCGGCGCCATCGCCCCGGTGGACGTCTCGTTCTGCGCCCAGGCGTAGGCGTCGAGGCCGTCCCCGGGGCGGGCGGCGACGACCGTGCCGGGCTCGCCGCGCACGACGTCGGGCTCGCGGAGCCACGGCGCCGCCGCGACCGCCTCGGCGAACTTGGCCGTGAACTCGCCGTAGACCAGGTGCTGGCTGCGCTCGCGGACCAGGCCGTAGGTCGCGACGTCCCAGAACGTCGTCGACCCGCCGTTGCCGAGCACGACCTGCCAGCCGTCGGGCAGCGAGAAGAGCGACGCGAGCTGCTCCTGCACCCGGCCGACGAGCCCGCGTACGGGCGCCTGGCGGTGCGAGGTGCCGACCAGCGAGGTGCCGGTCGCGGCGAGCGCCTCGAGGTGCGAGACCTGGACCTTGGAGGGGCCGGAGCCGAACCGGCCGTCGGCGGGCAGGAGGTCGGCGGGGATGCGGGGGCCGTCGGTCACGCCTCCTAGTCTGGCACCGTGCCGCCCCTGCCCGACCCCGCGCCCGACGTCCGGCCCCCTGCGCCCGCGCTCCGCCTCGTCCGGGTCGGCTACGGCCACCCCGACGCCGTCCGGCTCGTCGAGGAGGTCCAGCAGGAGTACGTCGTCCGCTACGGCTCGCCCGACGTCACCCCGCTCGACCCGCTGATGTTCGAGCCGCCCACCGGCAGCTTCTTCGTGGGTTACCGCGACGCCCCCGACGGGACCAGCGAGGCGGTCGCCACCGGTGCCTGGCGCCGGGTCGACCTGCCGGTCCTCGGGGTCTCGCGCACCGCCGAGCTCAAGCGGATGTACGTCTCCCCGCGCGCCCAGCGCGCCGGTCACGCCCGGACGGTCCTGGCCGCTCTCGAGGCCGACGCGGCGGCGTACGGGGCGGAGGCGATGGTGCTCGAGACCGGGGTGCGGCAGCCGGAGGCGATCGCGCTCTACCGGTCCGCCGGCTACGTCGCGGTGCCCGACTTCGGGCACTACGCCGGCGACGCGCTGTCGCGCTGCTACGGCCGGCTGCTGGACCCCGCCCTGGCCGCCGCGGCACCGCCGGGAGCCCGGACCGCCTGACAGGTCGGCCGGAGCGTGCCTACCCTGCCCGGGTGCCCGTCACCGCCACCCGCCGGCTCGCGCTGCTCCTCGGCGCCCTGCTGACCGCCTCCGTGCTCGCCGTCGGCCCGGGCGCGCCCGCCCAGGCCGCCCCGATCGAGGACTACGCCGCCTACGTCGGCGGCACGACGTGCAAGCCGAAGCCCAAGCCGGGCGCGGTCACGCTGGGTCACTGGATCGTCGACACGTTCGGCGGCAGGTTCGGCGGCGTCGGTCGGGCCTGCACCGCCAGCACCTCCGAGCACGAGGAGGGCCGCGCCTTCGACTGGACCCTGGACGCGACCACGAAAGCCGACCGGCAGCGCGCCTCGCGGTTCCTGCGTCGCATCTTCGCCACCGACGCGGACGGCAACGAGCACGCCCTGGCCCGCCGGACGGGGATCATGTACGTCATCTGGAACGACTCGATGTGGGCGTCCTACGACCGGTTCGAGCGCGAGGGCTACCTCGCCGGCAGCTGCCCGTCCAGGAAGCGCTGCTCCAAGACGCTGCGCCACCGCGACCACGTGCACGTCTCGCTCAGCCGGGCCGGCGGGCGCGGGGCCACCAGCTGGTACGACGGCCGACTCGACTGAGCCCGCGGCGTCGCGACCGACCCGGGTGGTGCGAGCGCCGTGACCGGTCCGGTAGACACGACTGATGAGCACCCCTGCCCGCTCGACAGACGAGCTGCGCGCCCTCACCCGCGCCCACCTGATGGACCTCGCCCGCGACCAGCAGCTGCCCGGGCGGTCCTCGATGGCGAAGGACGAGCTGGTCGAGGCCCTGGCCACCTCCGGCAGCGACGCGGCCTCGGACGATAACGTCGGCGCCCAGGCCCGCGTACCCCACGGCTCCCGGGTGGACGCCTTCCGCGCGCTGGCCGAGCAGCGGGCCCGCGGCGAGGTCCGCTTCATGCCCCGTCAGCTCTCCGGCCACGACCGGCGCCTGCACGTGCGCCAGACCGTCCGCGAGGACCACGAGACCCGGATCGCGCACCGCAGCCAGGACGCGGACGCGAAGTTCGAGAAGCTGGCCGAGTCGCTCTACTCCTTCTTCCGCGGCACCTGCCTGCTGTTCTACCGCGACATCGCCGGCGAGGACGCCTGGATGCCGACCGTGCTGACCCTGGGCGACGTGCACCCGGAGAACTTCGGCGTGATGCCGAGCGCCGACGACGTCCCGATCTTCGGGGTCAACGACTTCGACGAGGCCTACTACGCCCCGTTCACCTGGGACCTCAAGCGCGGGGCGGTGGGCTTCGTCATCGCGGCCGGGGCCGAGGGCGGGATGGACGCCGCCAAGCAGCTGCGGGTCGCGGAGTGCTTCGTGCGTGGCTACGTCGGCGCCATGCGGAGCTACGCCTCCGAGGCCACCGAGCAGCAGGGCCAGATGCGCGAGGACAACGCCCCCAAGCTCATCCGCCGCCTGATCCAGGGCGCGCACGAGGACCGGGACGCGTGGTTGGCCCGCAAGTACCACGACGAGTACCGCCGGGGCTTCCGCGCCGACGACGAGCACGTGCCGGTGACCAGCAGGGTCGAGGAGTTCCAGGCGGCGCTGGACCGCTTCGTGCGCGACAACGACGTCGACGTCCCGGCCCGCGCCGGTGGGATGCGGGTCAAGGACGTGTGCGAGCGGCTCGGGCAGGGCACGGCCTCGCTCGGCCTGCCCCGTTACTACCTGATGGTCGAGGGGCCCTGCGCCGACGGCACCGACGACCTGATCATCGAGTTCAAGCAGGCCCGGCGCTCCGCCCTGGCCGGGCTCGCGCCGCCGTCGGAATTCCAGGTGGACGGCACCGCCGAGCGGATCACCCACGCCCAGGGCGTCCACCTCGTGCGGGGGGACCGGTTCTACGGCGCGGTGGAGGTCGACGGGCTGTCCTTCATGGTGCGCGAGCGGGTGCCGTACAAGGACGAGGTCGAGCTCGACGAGCTGTCACCCAAGCAGTGGCGCACCTACGCCCGGATCTGCGGTGAGTCGCTGGCGCAGTCGCACGCGCTGTCGGACGAGGCCGGCCTGGTCGACCACGACATCGAGCCCGACGTGCTGGCCGCGATCGGCCCGGAGGACCTCTTCGTCACCGACCTGGTGGCCTTCGCGGCCGAGGCCGCCGACCGGGTGCGTGCGGACCACGCGTACTTCCGCGCCGACCACGCGCTCGGCGCGTTCCGGTGGGTGGACCAGGTCTTCCGCTGATGTTCAGGGCCGGGGGCGCGGTCGGGACCGCGTCGTGTGCTCGAGGACGCGCTGCTGCGCGTCGTCAGGCACACGAGGCGATCTCGTACACGGTGTCACCGTGGGCCGAGCCGCTCGGCCCACTCGGCAGCGGTCTCCTCCGCGGACGCGGGACGCCCGAGGACATACGTCATGACCTCAGGGTCCGAGTTCAGCAGGACCAGGAACGGCACGTCCTTCGCACCGACCGGCCTCAGGAGCAGCCGGTCGGTGCGAAGGATGGGAGGCTCACTCGCCCCAGGCGCTCTTCCAGCCCTCGATGTCGCTGGCGCTGCGCTCGCCCGGGCCGGTGTAGACGGCCGAGGGGCGGATCAGGCGACCGGTGCGCTTCTGCTCCAGGATGTGCGCCGACCAGCCGCCGGTGCG
>JBBSKO010000109.1:0-7321 GCA_038256225.1 Propionibacteriales bacterium
AGCTCGACGGGGTCCGCGCCGGAGACGTGCAGGTCGATGGCGGTCACGGGGTAGCGCGCCATCCGCTCGATCCGGTCGATGTTGGCCCCGGTGGCCGCGACCCGTCCGGTGATGGCGGACAGGGCGACCGCGGTGAGCGGGTCGCCGATCACGGTGACGTGACTGCGGCCCTTCGGCCGGGAGCGATTGTCCCCGGTGCCGCGGCTCAGCTCGACGTGCATGCCCAGCTCGGCCGCAGTGGACTCGACCTCCGCCACCAGGCGGGTGGTGTCGGACGGCACGGAGACCAGGACGCCGAGCACCAGCCGCTGGCGCAGCACGATCTGCTCGACGTCGATCACCTCGACCCCGGCGTGGGCCAGGGTGCCGAGCAGGGTGGAGGTCACGCCGGGCCGGTCGGTGCCGGTCAGGGTGATGAGCAGGGTCGCGGAGGGGGCCGTCATCGCAGGTCAGGCTAGTCGCGGCGACCGGGTGTCGGCGGCCCGGTCCACGATGGTGCGATGACCACCACCCCGGAGCCCTCGACCGCGCAGCTGCTCACCCGGCTCGCCGCGGCCGTCGACGCCGAGGACTGGTCGGTGCTGCGCACGCTGCTCGCCGACGACGTGGTGGTCCGCTACGAGCACACCGGGGAACGGTTCGACGCGGCGGCGTACGTCGCCCTCAACCGCGACTACCCGGGCCGGTGGCGGTTCGAGCGCCAGGAGGTCGTCGACGGAGGGGAGCGCGCGGTGCTGCGTGCACGGGTCTCGGACGGGAGCGAGACGCACGCGGTGGTGGTGCTGGCCTCGTCGGCGGGCGGGCTGCTCGTCGACGTCGTCGAGGTGTGGGCCGAGGTGGGCGGCGAGCCGGACTCAGGCCGGCGGCCAGACCTCGGGTGAGCCCGCCGCGACCAGCGCCCGCCGCCCGGCCCGCTCGAGCGGTCGCAGCGCGTGCTCACGGGCCATGATCTCGGCCGCCGACACCGCCCCGCCGTGGTCCTCCAGCGCGAGGTCGACGATCTCGACGGCCTGGACGCCGCGGGCGGCGAGCTCGATGCACCGCGGCGGCACGCCGTCCGGGCCGGTGAGGCTCGGGCCGTGCCGCAGGTCCATCAGCCGGTCGGCGACCTCCGGGCGCCAGCGCGCCACGTCGAGGGCGGCCAGGGACGTCGCGGTCTCGATCAGGGCGGCCCGCAGTGCACGGTCGGCCTCCCCGACGTCCGGGAGCTGGCGTCTCCCGGCCGGGTGGACCACCCAGGTCGTCGCGGCGCCCGTGGCGCCCGGCACGAGGCCGACGCCGGCACCGGCGACCACCACGGCCTCGCCGGCCTCGATCGCCGCGCTGTTGAAGCGGGCCGGCCCGCCCAGCCCGAGGGGGTCGCCCTCGCGGGGCAGGGCCAGGCCGAGCCCCGTGGCGCCGGCGGCGCGCAGCCGGGCCAGGCCGCCCAGCAGGGTCTCCGTCGGCCCGCCCTCGTCGAGGCCTGCGACGGCGTGGGTGGCCTCGTCGCCGATCACGGCGTCCAGCACCAGGTCCGGCACCACGGCCCCGCGCAGCCAGGACGTGCCCCACCACGCCAGGCGCAGGGAGACGGGGGCCGCGAGCACGGAGGGGTCGGTCACGGCGCCCGACGCTACGCCCGCCGCACGGGCGGTCCACGCCGGGCTCCGGGGCTCGATAGGGTTACCTCATGTCCGCCGTCCTCGAGCTCGCCGACGTGACCGTACGACGGGGCGAGGCCGTCCTGCTCGACAAGGTGACCTGGGAGGTCCGCGAGGGCGAGCGGTGGGTGGTGCTCGGCCCCAACGGCGCCGGCAAGACCACGCTGCTGCAGCTGGCCTCGGCGCAGATCCACCCCAGCGACGGGGTGGTCGGGCTGCTCGGCGAGGTGCTCGGCACCGTCGACGTCTTCGAGCTCCGTCCCCGGATCGGCCTGACCAGCGCCGCGCTGGCCGAGCGCATCCCCCGCCACGAGGTGGTCCGCGACGTCGTCGTGTCCGCCTCGTACGGCGTGGTCGGCCGCTGGCGCGAGTCCTACGACGAGCTGGACCACGAGCGGGCCCACGACCTGCTGGTCGAGGTCGGCGCCGCCCACCTGGTCGACCGGGTCTTCGGGACGCTGAGCGAGGGCGAGCGCAAGCGCGTCCAGGTCGCGCGGGCGCTGATGACCGACCCGGAGCTGCTGCTCCTCGACGAGCCGGCCGCCGGGCTCGACCTCGGCGGGCGCGAGGACCTCGTCTCGACCCTGGCCGTGCTGGCCCAGGACCCCGACGCCCCGGCGACCGTCCTGGTCTCCCACCACGTGGAGGAGATCCCGCCCGGCTTCACCCACGCGCTGCTGCTCCGCCAGGGCGCCGTCGTCGCCGCGGGTCCCCTCGAGGACGTGCTCACCCGCGAGCACCTGTCGGCCACCTTCGGGATGCCGCTGGACCTGCGCCACGAGGACGACCGCTGGGCGGCCCGCCGCGAGCCACGGCACCGCTGAGCACAAGGTCCCGGACGTGGCTTCGCGAGCCGGATAGGGTTGAATCATGGACTGGCTCTCGGAGAACGCGTGGACGGTGTGGCTCGGCCTCACCGTGGCGCTGGGCGCGGCCGAGATGCTCAGCCTGGACTTCGTGCTGGTGATGCTCGCCGTCGGCGCCGGAGGCGGGCTGGTCGTGGCGCTCGCCGGCGGCCCGGTCGTGCTGCAGGTCGCGATCGCGGCGATCACCGCCGTCGGCATGCTGGCGCTGGTGCGTCCGCCGGTGCTGCGGCACCTGAAGAGCGGGCCCGAGCTCAGCCTCGGCCACGGCAAGCTGGTCGGCAGCCGCGGCACCGTCACGGTGGCCGTCACCGGGCTGACCGCCGGTCGGGTGCAGCTGGGCGGCGAGGAGTGGTCGGCCGCGCCGTACGACGAGCACCTGACCATCGCTGCCGGCGAGACCGTCGAGGTGTTCGAGATCCGCGGCGCGACCGCGTACGTCCACCCCGTCCCCACGCTCGAGACCTGACCCCGCCCGACCCCCACGCCCGACCCCCCGCCTGGCCCGGACCCCGCGAGGCTGTCCGACCCCCGCCCCGGCGGGACAACCTGAGGAGAACCGCATGGCCGTGCTCATCGCACTGGCGATCCTGCTGGCGTTCGTCGTCGTCCTGCTGGCCAAGACGGTGCAGATCGTGCCGCAGGCCCGCGCCGGCATCGTCGAGCGGTTCGGCAAGTACCAGCAGACGCTGGACGCCGGGCTGAAGATCATCGTCCCGTTCATCGACAACGTCCGCTACCGCATCGACCTGCGCGAGCAGGTCGTGTCCTTCCCGCCGCAGCCGGTGATCACCGAGGACAACCTGGTGGTCTCGATCGACACCGTCATCTACTTCCAGGTCACCGACCCGGTCTCGGCGACCTACGAGATCGCGAACTACATCCAGGCCGTCGAGCAGCTGACGATGACCTCGCTGCGCAACATCGTCGGTGGGATGGACCTCGAGGAGACGCTGACCAGCCGCGACGAGATCAACACCCGCCTGCGCGGCGTGCTCGACGAGGCGACCGGCAAGTGGGGCATCCGGGTGAACCGGGTGGAGCTCAAGGGCATCGACCCGCCGCCGTCGATCAAGGACTCGATGGAGAAGCAGATGCGCGCGGACCGCGACAAGCGCGCCGCGATCCTCACCGCCGAGGGCCAGCGGCAGTCCGCGATCCTCTCGGCCGAGGGCATGAAGCAGTCCGCGATCCTCACCGCCGAGGGCGACCGGGAGTCGGCGATCCTGCGCGCCCAGGCCGACCGGGAGTCTCAGATCCTGAAGGCCCAGGGTGAGGGCCAGGCGATCCAGACCGTCTTCCAGGCCATCCACGACGGCCAGCCGGACCAGTCGCTGCTGGCCTACCAGTACCTCCAGATGATGCCGAAGATCGCCGAGGGCGACGCCAACAAGGTCTGGATCGTGCCGAGCGAGATCGGGCGCGCCCTCGAGGGCCTGGGCTCGACGATGTCGGAGCTGTCGGGCATCCCCAAGGACCTCCCCGGCCCGCGCACACGCGTCGACATGGGCTCCGCCTCGCCCGAGGTGCCGTCGGTCGACGCGAGCCAGAAGGCGGCCAACGACGCCGTCCAGGCTGCGATCCGGGAGGCCGAGGAGGCCGCGAACCCGGGTCGTTCCCGCAAGGCGCAGCAGGTGACCGGGGACGAGCCCGGCGGCGACGCGGGAGCCGTACCGCCCCCGTCCCAGCCCTGACCCGCCGGTGACGGCGTGGGAAGCCGTCCTCATCGCGCTCGCCGGTGTCGGGGCCGGCACCATCAACACGATCGTCGGCTCCGGCACGCTGATCACCTTCCCGACGCTGCTCGCGCTCGGCGTGCCCCCGGTGACCGCCAACGTCTCGAACAACCTCGGGCTGGTGCCCGGGTCGTTGACCGGGGCGTGGGGCTACCGGCGCGAGCTGCGCGGGCAGTCGACCCGGGTGCTGCGGCTGCTGGTGGCCTCCGTGATCGGTGGGGCCGTCGGCGCCGTGCTGCTGCTGACCCTGCCGTCCTCGGCGTTCGAGACGATCGTGCCGCTGCTGATCGGGCTCGGCGTGCTGCTGGTGGTCCTGCAGCCCGCGCTGTCGCGGCGCGTGGCGGTCCGGCGCGAGGCGGCTGAGTCCGCGGAGGTCCGCGACGCCAGGTGGGTGTGGCCGCTGGTCGGCCTGACCGGGGTGTACGGCGGCTACTTCGGCGCCGCCCAGGGCGTGCTGCTGATGGGCGTGCTCGGGATCGGCGTGCCGGAGCCGTTGCAACGGCTGAACGCGGTCAAGAACGTGCTCGCGGCCGGGGTGAACTCGGTCGCCGGGGTGCTGTTCGTGTTCGTGGCCGACCTTGACTGGCTCGTCGTCGCGCTGATCGGCGTCGGGTCGGTGGTGGGCGGCCTGATCGGCTCCACCGTGGGACGCCGCCTGCCGGCGCGGGTGCTCCGCGGGGTCATCGTGGTGGTCGGCGTGGTCGCGCTGGTGGCGCTGCTGCGCTGAGCACGACCTCCCCGCACGGCACCCGCCGTACGGGTCGGGCCGGTCGCGAGGGTTCAGCCGACCTTGACGACCTGGGTGCCGCCGGCCAGCTGGTCGTGCCAGCCCTGGCGGCGTGCGGTGTCCTGGCTGATCTGGACGGCGATGACGATCACGGCGGCCAGCGAGAGCAGGTTGCCGATCAGCCCGACGAACGGGACCAGGCCGAGCAGGGCCAGCGCGAAGAAGGCGTTGCGCTTGGCCGACTCCACGAAGGAGACGTTCGACGTCCCGTCCGGTGCGACGACGCGCAGCTTGAGGACCTTCTTGCCCAGGGTGCCGCCCTGGGTGGAGTCGAGGAACCCGTAGTAGGCGAAGTTGACCGCCACCCCGAGCAGGGTGGCCAGGGACGCGGCGGCGTCCAGGCCGTCGGCGTCGGCGCCGCCCGTGGCGGCCAGGCCCCCGCCGAGGACCACGCCGATGACCAGCGAGACGACCAGCAGAACCACGCCGTCGATCAGGCGGGCGAGGAAACGCTCACCCAGTCCTGCGGGCGCTCCGTGGCCGCCGGGGGCGCCGCCGTACGGCTGCTGCTGGTACGGGTCGTCGGGCTGGGACATGGCGGTCTCCTCCGGTCGTGCGCCGGTGAGCTCCGGCACCTGGGGCGAACCTAGGGGCTCGGGACCACCACGCGCGCGGGTACGACCCCCGGCGCGCCGCAATCGTCACCTCGATGCGCCGCGAGCGTCATCTCGGCTGTCCGGGAGCGTCATCTCGGCGAGGCGTTGACCTCGATCGCGCCGGCGGCCGCGGCGCCGAGGGCGACGGCCAGCAGCGGCGCCGCTCCGAGGGGGCTGACCTCGCCGGTGCGGTAGGAGACGACCGAGGCGATCGCGTCGCCGAGGTCGACCAGCACCCCGGCGGCGACGAGGTCGCGGCGCGCGGTGCCGGAGGCCAGCAGCGTGACGGCGCCGAGCGCGATCTCGCGCACCCCGAACAGCCGCGTCATGAACGGCAGCTGCGGGTTGTCGGCCGGCTCGGCCCCGAGCAGCCCGGCAGCGACGGTGGGGCGGGTGAGGCTGAGGGCGCCGATCGCGATGCGGCCCAGGGAGAGCGGGGTGACGAGGTCCATGGCCGGACCCTACTGGTCGGTAGCCCGCGGTGTCCCCGGGGTCGGGTCGTCCAGGTAGGCACCGGCCCAGCGGTCCATCTCGGCGTACGCCCGCGCGCGCGGCTCCGCGCGCGAGAGCACGACGTCGTGCCGGGCGCCCGGCACGGCGGCGTAGGTGACGTGGCTGCCCAGCGCGGTCGACCAGCGACGGATCTGGTGCACGTCGAGCACCACGTCGGTGGTGTGCAGACGTTCGTCGTCCGGTCCCCGGGGGCTGCTCGAGGCGTCCGAGGACAGCACCAGCACGGGGGCGCGGACGTCGAGCCCGCGGTGCAGCCGGGCGTGGGCGCGCAGCACCGCGCGCAGCCAGCCGGCGTACACGACGACCCCGGTCTCGGGCTTCCAGGTGAGGTCGTAGTCCCACTCCCCGTCGTGGTCGCGGTGCAGGCTGCGGCCGTACAGGCCGGTGACCTCGCGGCTGATCGCGCGGCGCGGGCTGAACCGGCCGAGCTGGGTGATCGCCGGGCGGCCGACCAGGCGCATCAGCGCGCTGCCCTGGAGGTCGAGCCAGGGGGAGTTCAGCAGCATCCCGGCCAGCGCGGCCGGCCGTCGGCGGTCGGCCCACGACGGGACGATCAGGCCGCCGGTCGAGTGCGCCGTCAGCACCACCCGGTCGTGGCCGTCGCGGGTGGTGATCCGCTCCCAGGCGGCGTCCAGCTCCTCGTCGTAGGTGTGGAGGTCCGAGACGAAGTTCGGTGTCTGGTGCGGGCGGATCGACCGCCCGTACTTGCGCAGGTCCAGGGCGTAGAAGTCGTAACCGCGCTCGACCCACCAGGCGGCGAAGTCGGCCTGGAAGAAGTAGTCGGTGAACCCGTGCACGTAGAGCACCGCCCGGCCGGACGGTACGGCGGCGGGGTGGTGGACCAGGGTGGTGACCACCTCGCCCTCGTCGTCGGGTGCCAGGGCGATGGTCTCCGCGGTCCACGGCTCGCCGAGGACGTCGGTCACGAGGTGAGGCTCGGTCATGGCGCCGATCCTCCCAGGCCACGGCGCCGCTCGGCGCGGCGGGACCGCTCCAGGCCGGCGCGCACGCGCAGCGCCAGCGCCGGCTCGTTGCTGGTCACCAACCAGGCCCGACCCGGGCGCAGCCAGTAGCGCAGGGAGTCCTCGGTGTCGACGGTCCACACCAGCAGCGGCAGGTCGCGGCGCCGCGCGAAGGCGGCGATGCCCAGGCGCGCCAGCGTGTGGTTGGCCACGACGAGGTTGGC
>JBBSKO010000110.1:0-7304 GCA_038256225.1 Propionibacteriales bacterium
CGTGTGGAGCTCGTCGATGAACAGGATGATGTCACCGCGGGTGGTGATCTCCTTGAGGACCTTCTTCAGGCGTTCCTCGAAGTCACCGCGGTAGCGGCTGCCGGCGATGAGCGAGCCGAGGTCGAGCGAGTAGAGCTGCTTGTCCTTGAGCGTCTCGGGCACATCGCCCTTGACGATCGCCTGGGCGAGGCCCTCGACGACGGCGGTCTTGCCGACGCCGGGTTCACCGATCAGCACGGGGTTGTTCTTGGAGCGGCGGGAGAGGATCTGCATGACCCGCTCGATCTCCTTCTCGCGCCCGATCACCGGGTCGAGCTTGCCCTCGCGGCCGTCCTGGGTCAGGTTGCGGCCGAACTGGTCGAGGACCAGCGAGGAGGACGGCGACTCGGCGCCGCCGCCCGAGGTCGCGGCCGCGGCGGAGGACTCCTTGCCCTGGAAGCCCGAGAGCAGCTGGATGACCTGCTGGCGCACGCGGTTCAGGTCGGCGCCGAGCTTCTGCAGGACCTGGGCGGCGACGCCCTCGCCCTCGCGGATCAGGCCGAGCAGGATGTGCTCGGTGCCGATGTAGGAGTGGCCGAGCTGCAGCGCCTCGCGCAGGGACAGCTCGAGCACCTTCTTGGCGCGCGGGGTGAAGGGGATGTGGCCGCTGGGGGCCTGCTGGCCCTGGCCGATGATCTCCTCGACCTGGGCGCGCACGGCCTCCAGCGAGATGTCGAGGCTCTCGAGCGCCTTCGCGGCGACTCCCTCGCCCTCGTGGATGAGGCCGAGCAGGATGTGCTCGGTCCCGATGTAGTTGTGGGAGAGCATGCGGGCCTCTTCCTGGGCCAGCACGACCACCCGGCGGGCTCGGTCTGTGAACCGCTCGAACATGCAGTGCTCCTCGGGGGCTTGAGGGGTGCCCGACCCGCCTGGGCTGACGGGTGGGCGTTCAGGACTATCAACCCCATCCACAGCCTAGACGTTCCCTCCCACGGACCAAGGGTCGTCCGCCGACAGCGAACAAGCCCGCCCCGACGCACCGGACCCCCGCACGCACGGGGGTGCGGGCAGGGGTCCTGGGGTCGTCCGGGTCCGGGTGGGTCCGGACGGGTCAGTGCGCGGCGTCGTACGCCTCGCGCACGTCGGCCGGGATGCGGCCGCGGTCGGGCACCTCGAGGCCGGACTCGCGCGCCCACTCGCGCACGTCCTTGGCGGCGGGGCCGCCGGCGCTCGCGCCGGTCGAGGCGGCCGACCGCTTGGCCGTCCGTCGGCCGGAGCCGACCTTGCGGGCGTGGCCCACGTAGGCCGAGAGGGCCTCGCGCAGACCGGCGGCGTTCTCCTCGTTCAGGTCGATCTCGTAGCTCGTGCCGTCGAGCCCGAAGGAGACGGTCTCGGAGGCGTCGCCGCCGTCGAGGTCGTCCTCGAGCACGATGTGGACCTTCTGCGCCATGGGGAATTCCTTGCTCTCTGCTCAGGGGGATGAAACGACGATCTAATCGGTGGGGCTCGTTTCGATAAGCGCCCCGTCAATACGAAGTTAGCACACGTTTCTTCCGACGTACCAGAAAGCAAGATCAGTTAGTGGCGAGCACCCACGAGCATTGTCGGGAATGTCTCGGAAAGCGACGAAGGTCCCGGCGCCGATCCCGCACCGATAACCGCGGGACGCACGGACGAGAGGGCGCCGGCCGGTCTTTCAGGCGAAAGGGGAATTGCGCGAGAACACCAGGGCGAGCCCCTCGAGCGCGAGGTGCGGGACGTGGTCGGTGAAGCAGGCGCACTCCCCCAGCACCACCGGCGCGAGGTGGCCGGTGGCGACCACCGCGACCTCGGCGACGGGCACGCCGAGCTCGGCGACGACACGCGCGACCATGCCCTCGACCAGCGCCGCTCCCCCGAGGACCAGCCCCGACTGGAGCGCCTCGACGGTGTTGCGGGCGATCGCGGACCGCGGTCGGACCAGCTCCACCTCCGGCAGCTGGGCACCGGACCGCCCGAGGGCGGCCGAGGCGACCTCCAGGCCCGGGGCGATCGCCCCGCCGACGTAGCGCCCCGCGGCGTCGAGGACGTCGAAGGTGGTCGCGGTCCCGCCCAGGCCGACCACGACGGCCGGCCCGCCGAACCGGTGCGCCGCGGCGACGGCCCCGACGACCCGGTCGGTGCCGACCTCGCGCGGGTTGTCGGTCAGCACCGGCAGGCCGGTGCGGACCCCGGGCCCGACGACCACCTGCGGCACCCCGGCGACGTGCACGCGGAGCATCTCGCGCCACTCGTGCAGGACCGACGGCACCGCGGAGCTGACCGCGACGCCGTCGAGGTCGCGCGCCACCGTGCCGACCCCGGCGAGCAGGCCTCGCAGCAGCACCGCCCACTCGTCGGCCGTGCGGCGCTCGTCGCTGGCCACCCGCCAGGTGGGACCGACCACCCCGTCGTCGAGCAGGCCCAGCACGGTGTGGGCGTTGCCGACGGCGACGGCGAGCAGGCTCACGACAGCAGGTCGAGGCCGAGGTCGAGGACGCTCACCGAGTGGGTCAGCGCCCCCACCGAGACGAAGTCGACCCCGGTGCCGGCGACCTCGGCGGCCCGGTCCAGGCTCATCCGGCCGGTGGCCTCCAGGGTCGCCCGGCCGGCGGTGACGCGGACGGCCTCGGCCATCGTGGCCGTGGTCATGTTGTCCAGCATCACGTGGGCGCACCCGGCGGCGAGGACGGCGTCGAGCTGGTCGAGGTCGGTGACCTCGACGTGGACGACGAGGTCGGGGAAACGGGCACGCACTGCCTCGTAGGCCGCGACCACGCCGCCGGCGGCGAGCACGTGGTTGTCCTTGACCATGGCCGCGTCGGCCAGCGAGAACCGGTGGTTGGTGCCGCCGCCGCAGCGCACGGCGTACTTCTGCAGGGCGCGCAGCCCCGGCAGCGTCTTGCGGGTGTCGAGCACACGGGTCCTCCCGCCGCCCTCGGCGAGCGCGTCCACCCAGCGCGCCGTGGTGGTGGCGACGCCCGAGAGGTGGCAGGCGAGGTTGAGCGCGGTCCGCTCCCCGGTCAGCAGGCCCCGCACGGGGCCGGCGACCTCGAGCACCCGGTCGCCGGGCTCCACCCGGGTGCCGTCGGCGGCACGGTGCAGGACCTCGACGTCCTCCCCCAGGACGTGGCGCCAGACCAGCTCGGCGACCGCCAGCCCGGCGACGACGCCGCCGTCGCGCGCGCCGATCACCGCGCGGCCCCGCGCGCCGTCCGGCACCGTGGCCGCGCTGGTCACGTCGTCGGCGACCGGCCCGCCCGCGAGGTCCTCGTCGACGGCGGCCACCACCAGCGCGTGCACCGCGCGGGGGTCGAGCCCCGCCGCGGCCAGCTCCTCGCGCAGGCCGACCGGGAGGTCGTCGTACGCCGGGCGCGCGATCACGGCGCGACCCCGACGACGGGGACCGTCGGGACCGGCCCGGTGTCGCTGGCCGGGGCGGGCGCCCAGGCGGTGCCGAGCACGCCGGTGCCGTCCAGGCGGAGGTCCACGTGACCGGCGAACCGCGCGTCGTCCCGCTCGGGATGGTCCTCGCGCCAGTGCGAGCCGCGGGTCTCCTCGCGCACCGTCGCGGCGGCGACCAGGGCGCTGCTGACGGTCACCAGGTTGGTGGCCTCCCAGGCGTCGACGCCCAGCGCGGCGGCCGGCCGACCGGCCAGGCCGTCCAGCACGTCGGCGGCGACCGCCAGCCCGGCGGCCGAGCGGAGCACCCCGGCCCGGGCGGTCATCGTCTCCTGCAGCACGCCCCGCACCTCGCCCACGACTGCGCCCGCGGCGCGTGGGTCGTCGGCGGGGTCGCTCCAGGCGCGCAGCTCGTCGGGGAGCACCTCGGCGATGCGGCGGGAGAACACCAGGCCCTCGAGCAACGAGTTGGAGGCCAGCCGGTTGGCGCCGTGCACCCCGGAGCAGGCCACCTCGCCGGTGGCGTAGAGGCCGGGCACGTCGGTGCGCCCGTGCAGGTCGGTGCGGACGCCGCCGGAGGCGTAGTGGCAGGCGGGGGCGACGGGGAGCAGCTGCGTGGCCGGGTCGACGCCGTGACGGCGCGCGGTGGCCAGGATGGTCGGGAAGCGACGCTCCCAGAAGGCCGCGCCGAGGTGGCGGGCGTCGAGCCAGACGTGCGGGCTGCCCTGCTCGTGCATCCGGCGGGTGATCGCCTTGGCGACCACGTCGCGCGGCGCGAGGTCGGCCAGCTCGTGCACCCCGGTCATGAACCGGTCCCCGGCGTCGTCGACGAGGAACGCGCCCTCGCCGCGGACGGCCTCGCTGACCAGGGGCTGCTGGCCACGCGAGCGCGGCCCGAGCCACATCACGGTGGGGTGGAACTGGACGAACTCGAGATCGCGCAGGGTCGCGCCGGCGCGCAGCGCGAGCGCCAGGCCGTCACCGGTGGAGACCGACGGGTTGGTGGTCTGGGAGAAGACCTGCCCCAGGCCGCCGCTGGCCAGCACCACCGCCCGGCAGCGGACCGCGCCGACGCCGTCGCGCTGCCCCTCCCCCATCACGTGCAGGGTGACCCCGGCGACGCCACCGTCCGCGGCGCGCTGCAGGTCGAGGGCCAGGGCGTGCTCGACGACCTCGATCCCGGGCGCCCGCGCCACCGCCGCGGTCAGCGCCCGCTGGATCTCGGCGCCGGTCGCGTCACCCCCGGCGTGCGCGATCCGGTCGCGGTGGTGGCCGCCCTCGCGGGTCAGCGACAGCACCCCGTCGGGGTCGTGGTCGAAGACGGTGCCGAGCGCGATCAGCTCACGGACGGCGTCCGGGCCCTCGGTGACCAGCGCGTGCACGGCCTCGCGGTCGCAGGCTCCCGCCCCGGCGACGAGGGTGTCGAGCAGGTGCTCGGCCGGGGTGTCACCGGGACCGAGGGCCGCGGCGATCCCGCCCTGCGCCCACTGCGTGGAGCCGGCCGACAGCACGTCCTTGGTCACCAGCAGCACCGTCCCCCGGCCGGCCAGCCGGGCACGCAGGCGCAGCGCGGCGGTCAGCCCGGCGATGCCGCTGCCGACCACGACGACGTCGGCGGAGGTCGTCCAGCCCGGCTCGGGTGCCGCCAGCCTGGCGGGGACCCCCGGGACGGACCCGGCGACCGGTGGCACGCGTACGGGGCCCGTGGTCATTCCAGCAGGCTACTGCCGGGCCGCGACGACGTCGCCGCGCACCAGCCCGCTGCCGGCCGGCGCCTCGGCGGGGTCGGGGCCGGTGGCGACCACCCGGTTGTCCGCGTCGACGAAGACCACGTGCGGGCGGAGGTCGCGCGCCTCCTCGGTCGTCATCTGGCCGTAGCCGATCAGGATGACGAGGTCACCGGGGTGCACCAGCCGGGCCGCCGCCCCGTTGATGCCGAGCACGCCGCTGCCGCGCTCACCGGCGATCGTGTAGGTCTCGAGCCGGGCCCCGTTGGTGATGTCGACGATGTGGACCAGCTCACCGGGGAGCAGGTCGGCGGCGTCCAGCAGGTCCTCGTCGACGGTCACCGAGCCGACG
This sequence comes from Propionibacteriales bacterium, assembly GCA_038256225.1. GTDB lineage: Bacteria > Actinomycetota > Actinomycetes > Propionibacteriales > Nocardioidaceae > Nocardioides. The sequence continues at coordinate 5,479 of JBBSKO010000110.1, forward strand.
TAGTGCAGGTCCGCCTGCGTCACGGTCGCGCGGTGGATCTTGCTCGTCATCATGGTGCGCAGCATCAGCCGCTCCGTTCGCTCGGGCTGCCGGCCGGGCCGGGTGGTGCGGCGGGGTGCCCGCCCAGGACGGCGGGCAGGTTGTCGATCAGGCGGGTGCTGCCGACCCGCGCGGCGATCAGCACCCGGCAGGGCGTGCCGGCGGCGGGGTCCTCGGGCAGCGGCTCGAGGTCGGGCCCGGCGATCTCGAGGTAGTCCAGGTCCACGCCGGGCGAGGCACGCAGCTCGGCACGGGCCGCGTCCAGCGCGGCGCGGAGGCCGTACGGCGCCTCGGCCACCGCGGCCTGCAGGGTGCGCGGCAGCGCGGTGGCGGCCGCGCGCTGCTCGGGGTCGAGGAACCGGTTGCGGCTCGACAGCGCCATCCCGTCGGGCTCGCGGACCGTCGGGGCGCCGACCACCTCGACGCCCAGGCAGAGGTCGACCACCATCCGTCGCACCAGCACCAGCTGCTGGTAGTCCTTGTCGCCGAAGACGGCCACGTCGGGCCGGACCAGGCCGAGCAGCTTGGCCACCACGGTCAGCACGCCGCGGAAGTGGGTGGGACGGGTCCGGCCCTCCAGCCGCTCGGCCAGCGGGCCCGGCACGACCGTGGTCATCCCGGTGACCGGGTCGGGGTCGGGCCCACCCGGGTAGACCTCGGCCACCGACGGCGCGAACACCAGGTCGGCGCCCTCGGCGGCGCAGACCTCCAGGTCGGCCTCCAGGGTGCGGGGGTAGCGGTCGAGGTCCTCGCCGGGCGCGAACTGCAGGGGGTTGACGAACACCGACACCACGACCGGACCGTCGCCCGCGCGCGCCCGCGCCTCACGCAGCAGGCTGGCGTGCCCGGCGTGCAGCGCGCCCATGGTCGGCACCAGCGCGACCGTCGCCCCGGACCGGCGGGCCGGGGCCAGGGCCTCCTGCAGGGCGGCGCGGGTGGTGAGGACCTGCGGTCGCGTCACCGCGCGTCACCGGCGGCCGGGTCGGCCACCCCGGAGCGGTCGGCGGCGACGGCCGCGTCGAGGACCTGCACCAGGGCCTGCGCCCGCAGCGGGACCAGGCGGCCGTCGGTGACCGCGCGGGCGATCGTGGCGCGGGCCAGGGCGACGTACGACCCGAGCGCCTGGGGCGCGGCGACGCGCAGGTCGGCGAGGTGGGCGGTGACCGTGCCGACGTCGCCGCGCACGATCGGGCCGGTCAGGGCGGCGTCGCCGTCGGCGAGGGCGTTGTCGAGCGCGGCGCCGAGGAGCGGGCGCAGGGTGCCGGCGGGGTCGTCGACCCCGGCGGCGGCCAGCATCTCCATGGCCTCGGTGACCAGGGTGACGAGGTGGTTCGCGCCGTGGGCCAGTCCGGCGTGGTAGAGCGTGCGCATCTCCTCGGGCACCCACGTCGGCCGGGCGCCGAGGTCCGCGACCAGGGCCTCGGCGACCTCGCGCTCGGCCGGTCCGCAGGTCAGGCCGACCACGCAGCCGGGGAGCCGGTCGAGGTCGAGACGGGTGCCGGTGAAGGTCAGCGCGGGGTGCAGCGCGAGCGGACGCGCGCCGACGCGGCGAGCCGGCTCCAGGACGGCCAGGCCGTGACGGCCGGAGGTGTGGGCGACCAGCTGGCCCGGGTGCAGCGCCCCACTGTCGGCCAGCACCCGCACCGCGTTCGGCAGCATGTCGTCGGGCACGGTGAGCAGCAGCAGGTCGCAGGCGCGGGCGACCGCGCTGGGGCGCTGCGGCTCGAGACCGGGCAGCAGGTCGGTGATCCGGGCGCGCGAGGCGTCGGACTCACCGGCGACCGCGA
>JBBSKO010000111.1:0-7273 GCA_038256225.1 Propionibacteriales bacterium
GCCGTGCTCGCGGTAGCGCTGGAGCACCGCGACCGCGTCGTCCAGGCCCAGGCCGTCGGGCAGGTCCTCGTCCATCGCCATCCGGATGCCGACGACGAAGTCGGGGCCGACGGCCGCGCGCACGGCCTCGAGCACCCGCATCGGGAAGACCAGGCGGGCCTCGGGGTCGCCGCCGAACTCGTCGTCGCGGTGGTTGGTGGCCGGGGAGGCCCAGGCGTCGAAGAGGTGGCTGTAGGAGGCGATCTCGATGCCGTCGAGGCCGGCGGCCTGGCAGCGCTGGGCGGCCTCGGCGAAGTGGCGCACGATCCGGTCGACGTCCCACGCCTCGGCGGTCTTGGGGAAGGAGCGGTGCTGCGGCTCGCGCATCGCCGAGGGGTAGACCAACGGCAGCCAGTCACCGGTGAAGTTCGAGGTACGGCGCCCCAGGTGCGTGACCTGGCACATCACCGCGGCGCCGGCCTCGTGCACGTCGTCGGCCAGCCGGGCCAGCCACGGCACGACCTCGTCCTTGTAGAGCAGCATGTTGCCGAAGGCCGGCGGGCTGTCGGGGGAGACGACGGCCGAGCCGCCGATCATGGTCAGGCCGACCCCGCCGCGGGCCTTCTCGAGGTGGTAGAGCCGGTAGCGGTCCTTCGGCATCCCGTCCTCGGTGTACGCCGGCTCGTGGCTGGTGCTCACCACCCGGTTGCGGAGCGCCAGGTGGCGCAGCCGGTAGCCGTCGAGCAGCGGGTCGAAGTGTGTCACCTGCTCATCGTGGGGGATGCGAACCGTCGAAGAAAAGCGAACGAATTGCACGATGAACGTGCAATCATCTTGCATGATCGACAGTCGTCTCCACGTGCTCCGGGTGGTGGCGCGCGCCGGCACGATCACGGCGGCCGCGCACGACCTCGGCTACACGCCCTCGGCGGTCTCGCACCAGCTGCGCAGCCTGGGTCGCGACCTTGACGTGGTCCTGCTCGAGCCGGACGGCCGCAGGGTCCGGCTCACCGCTGCGGCGACCCTGCTGCTGCGTCGCTCCGACGCGCTGCTCGCTCACTGGGAGTCGATCCGTGGCGAGCTGCACGAGACCGCCGGCGGCAGCACCGGCCGGCTCGCGCTGGCCGGCTTCTCCACGGCGGCCTCCGCACTCCTGCCCCCGGTGGCGATCGGGGCGATGCGGGAGTTCCCCGACTCCCGCATCCAGATCGTCGAGGCCGACCCCAGCGTGTGCGTCGACATGCTGCTGGCCGGCACCGTCGACGTCGCCGTCGTGGTCGGCACCACCGAGCTCCCGCCCACCGACGACCCGCGCTTCGTCCAGGAGCCGCTGATGGAGGACCGCCTGGACCTCCTCGTCCCCAGCGGCCACCCGCTGGCCGGGCGCACCTCGGTGCTCCTGGCCGATGCCGCCGACGAGGCCTGGATCATGGACCGGCCGGGGTCGGCGCACCACGAGCTCGTCGCCACCGCCTGCCTGGCGGCCGGCTTCACCCCGCGCCACCTGCACCGCGTCGTGGAGTGGGACACCGGCGCCGCCCTGGTCGCCGCCGGGTTCGGCGTGGCGCTGATCCCGCGGCTGGCCCGCCTGCCCGGCCAGGACGACCTGGTCCGCGTCCCGCTGCGTGGTGACCCCACCCCGGCCCGGCACGTGCGGACCCTCGTCCGGGGCGGCACCGACCAGCAGCCCGAGATCGCCTTCGCGCTCGCCCGGCTGCGGGTGGAGGCGGAACGGGTCCGCGAGGTGGACCCGGGGGAGACGTCCGTACGATGAGGCCCGCTGCCGCGGACCCGGTCACCCGGGGCCGCGGCACGCCGGTGTAGCTCAGTAGGTAGAGCGCCTCTCTTGTAAAGAGGATGTCGCGGGTTCGACTCCTGTCACCGGCTCCCCAGGTCGCGCGAGCGACTGCACCTCGGCCCGCAGCCGCCCCATCTCGCCGTCGAGCGAGGCCGCCGTCCCGGCCACCGACCGGAGCGTCTCGAGCAGGTCGTCGGGCACCTCGCCGTCGTACTTGTAGTAGATCTGGTGCTCGACGCTGGCCCAGAAGTCCATCGCGATCGTGCGGACCTGCAGCTCGACGGGCACCTGGACGGTGCGGTCGGAGAGGAACACCGGGACCTCCACCACGAGGTGCAGGCTCTGGTAGCCGTTGTCCTTCGGCCTGGCGATGTAGTCCTTGGTGCGCACCAGCGTCAGGTCGGGCTGGCGGGTCAGCATCTCGGCGAAGCGGTAGGTGTCCTCCACGAAGGCGCAGGTCACCCTGATGCCGGCGATGTCGAGCACCCGCGCGCGGATCGCGTCGAGGTCCGGCGGGCAGCCGGTGCGGGTGGTCTTCTCGACCAGGCTGTCCAGCGACTTCAGCCGGGTCTTGACGTGCTCCACCGGCCCGTACCCGTGGGTGGCCTCGAACTCCTCGCGCAGGATCGTGATCTTGGTGAGCACCTCGTCGATGCCGAACTTGTACTGCAGCAGGAACGCGTCGAGGCGTCGCTGCACCCCGCGCACCACGTCGTCGGGGCTCGTGCCGGGCTCCGGCTCGCCGACCAGGGTGCGGAAGAACTGCAGGTACGGCCCCGGGGCGGTGGGCCCGGCCGGTGGGGCGGGTGGCGCAGGCGCAGTGTCGGCGGGCGGGGGCATGGGGACAGCCTGCCGTACACCGACAGGCAGAGTGTGGCGTCGGCACCGCACCTGACCGCGTCCCCGCAGGTCAGAGGCCCGGGCGAGACGGTGTCGCGGACTTCCGCCTGTCCGTGTACGACGCGCCCGGGCGTCAGGCCCGGCGGCGCCAGCGCGCGCGACCCGCGCGGTCGCGCAGGCGGCCGACGGGGGTCCACCCGCCGCGCAGGGCCTCAGCGTCGGGCTGCGGGGCGTGGACGTTGCCGTCGTGGTCGGCGACCCGCGGACCCCGGACCGCGACCCGGTCGACCAACGGGTTGACCAGGCGGTCGTAGACGGCCGGCATGAACCGGAAGCCGGTGACGGCCAGCAGGTTGACCGGGCCGACGTGGGTCATCCGGCGGGGGTGGTCCAGCGCCCGTACGCAGGCCGCGGCGACCCGCTCGGGGGAGACGACCGGCGGCGGGGCGGACCCGGCGCTGCCGCCGTAGGTCGCGGCCTGGTGGTAGATCGGGGTGTCGACCGCGCCGGGCAGGACGATGCTGACGTCGATCCCGCGCTCGCGGCGCACCTCGAGCTGGAGGCCCCGGACCAGGCCGAGCTGGCCCCACTTGGCGGTGCAGTAGGCCGTCATCGAGGGCACCGACATCTCGGCGAGCAGCGAGCTGACCACGACCAGCCGGCCGCCGCCCTGGCTCCGGAAGACCGGCAGCACGGCCTGCGCGAGGTGGACGGTGCCGATCACGGCGGTGTCGACGACGGCGGCGAAGACCTCGGCCGGCACCTGCTCGACGGTGCCGTAGGCCATGGTCTGGGCGGAGGTGACGACGCCGTCGAGGCGGCCGTGGTCGGCCACGCAGCGCTCGACGGCGGCGACCACGGAGGCGGCGTCGGTCAGGTCGAGCGCGACCCCGGTCGTACCCCCGCCGAGCTCGGCGGCCACCGAGGCCACGCGGCCGGCGTCGCGGGCGCCGACGACCACGGTGTCGCCGCGCTCGACGAGCTGACGTGCGGTGGCCAGACCGATGCCGGAGGTGCCCCCGACGACCAGGACGACGCGGGGACCGGAGGGGGTGTGAGGCATGTGTTTCAGGCTAGGCCGGGGCCGGGGGAGGGTCCGCTCACCCTCCTGCGGAGGCCCGAGCGGTCAGGCTGGTGGGATGACTCCCCCGAAGATCGCCGGGCTCGACCTCCGCACCCTGGTCCCGCTGCCGGTGCTGCCGCGTTCGGTCCCGGCCGGGCAGGTGGTCGTGGTGACCGGTGCGTCGAGCGGGATCGGGCGCGCCACGGCGATCGAGGCGGCCCGCCGCGGGCACCACGTCGTCCTCGCCGCGCGCCGCCAGGAGGTCCTCGACGAGGTCGCCACCGAGTGCGACCAGGTGGGGGCCGCGTCCACGACGACGGTGGCCACCGACGTCGCCGACGACGGGGACGCCGAGGCGCTGCTGGCCGCGACGCAGGAGGCGCACGGCCGGGTCGACGCCGTGCTGCACTGCGCCGGGGTGGTCACCTACGGCCGGGTCGAGGAGACCGGGGCCGGCGACTTCGACCAGGTGCTGGCCACCAACATCTCCGGCACGGCCAACGTCGCGCGGCACACGCTGCGGCTGATGCGCGAGCAGGAGCGCGGCACGCTGGTGCTCGTCGGGTCGTTGCTCGGCCACGTCGCGGTGCCGGAGATGACGCCGTACGTCGTCTCGAAGTGGGGGGTCCGTGCGCTGGCCCGCCAGCTGCACATCGAGAACCTCGACCTGCCCGACGTGCACGTCTGCCTGGTCTCGCCGGGCAGCGTCGACACCCCGATCTACAGCAGCGCCCTCGACGCGGCCGGCGGGGTGAACTCGGCGCCGCCGCCCGCGATCAGCCCGGAGCGGGTGGCCGGGGCGGTGCTGGCGCAGCTGGCGTGGCCGCGCTCGCAGACCCAGACCCAGCTGAGCAACTACGGGCTGATGCTGGGCTTCGGGCTCGCGCCGTGGGCGTGGGACCGGGTGGTCGGCCCGGCGTTCCGGCTGGTCTCGCGCCGCACCTGAGGCCTCAGCGCAGCCGGCGCACCTCGAACCGGTCCCCGGGGTCGGCGATCGCGTCCTGAGCGGCGACCAGCGCGATCTCGCGCGTGCCCGCCGCCACCGTGGCCTCGAGGACCGCGAACACCGCGGACGTGGTCAGCGACAGCGCCCGCTCCGGCGAGCCGGTCGTCCGCAGGTGGGCGAGGTAGAGCGCGGCGGTCACGTCGCCGCAGCCGTTGGGCGCGATCGGCAGCAGCGGGGTGGTGACCGCCCAGGCGCCGGCGTCGGAGACGGCGACCACGTCGAGCGTCCCCTCCGCGGTCTCGTCGTGCACGACGCTGGTGACCAGGACGTCGCGCGGGCCGCACGCCCGGACCACCTCGACCGCGGCCAGCACCTCGTCGAGGGTGCGGGTCGTGGTGCCGGCCAGGAAGTCCAGCTCGAAGTGGTTGGGCGTGACCACGTCGGCGGCCGGCACGACGGTGTCGCGCATGAACTCCGGGATGCCGGGGCGCACGAACATGCCGCGCCCGACGTCGCCCATCACCGGGTCGCAGCAGTAGACGGCCGCCGGGTGGGCCGCCTTGACCCGCGCGACCGCGTCGAGGACGACCTGGCCGACCGCGGGGTCGCCGAGGTAGCCCGACAGCACCGCGTCCGCCTCGCCCAGCACCCCGCGCTCCTCGATGCCGGTGATCACGTCGGCGACGTCGGAGGGGGCCAGCAGCGGCCCGCGCCAGGCGCCGTACCCGGTGTGGTTGGAGAAGTGCACGGTGAGCACCGGCCAGACCTCGTGGCCCAGCCGCTGCAGCGGGAAGGTCGCCGCGGAGTTGCCGACGTGGCCGTAGGCCACTGAGGACTGGATCGAGAGGATCTTCACCACCGGATCGTCCCGCCCCGCCGTGCGCTCCCGCAAACCCGCCGCCGAGATGACGCTCCCGGACAGCCGAGATGACGCTTCCGGACAGCCGAGATGACGCTTCCGGCGCGTCGAGGTGACGTTTCCGGACAGCTCAGGCGTCCGGGATGCGCCAGTCGAGCGGCGCGCCTCCGCGCTCGGCCAGCAGCGCGTCGACCGTGCTGAACGGTCGGGAGCCGAAGAACCCGCGGCTGGCCGACAGCGGTGAGGGGTGCGCCGAGGTCACGCACGGCACGTCGCCCAGGTACGGCTGCAGGGCCTGGGCGTCCTTGCCCCACAGGATGGCCGCGAGCGGTCCGCCGCGCTCGGCGAGGGCGCGGATGGCGGCGCCGGTGACGTCCTCCCAGCCCTTGCCGCGGTGCGAGGCCGGCTCGCCCGGCCGCACGGTGAGCGACCGGTTCAGCAGCATCACGCCCTGGTCGGCCCAGGCGGTGAGGTCGCCGTGGGAGGCCGGTGCGATGCCGAGGTCGTCGTGCAGCTCGCGGTAGATGTTGATCAGGCTGCGCGGCACCGGGCGCACGTCCCGCTCGACGGCGAAGCTGAGGCCGATCGGGTGGCCGGGGGTCGGGTACGGGTCCTGGCCGACCACGAGCACGCGTACGTCGGCCAGTGGCCGCTCGAAGGCGCGGAAGACGGCCTCGCCGGCGGGGAGGTACGGCCGACCGGCCGCGAGCTCCTCGCGCAGGAACCGGCCCATCGCGCCGATCTGCTCGTCGACCGGGGCCAGGGCCTCGGCCCAGTCGGGGGCGACGAGGCCCTTCTCGACGAGTCCTGCCAGTGCGCTCATGCCCGGGACGCTACCGGCGCGCCGACCCACCCCCGGGGCGTCCGGAATCGTCACCTCGACGCGCCGCGAGCGTCATCTCGGCTGTCCGGGAGCGTCATCTCGGCGGGGCGATGGACCGGTCCGCGGGGGCGGGCCTAGGTTCTGGCCATGTCCTCCAGCCACGCCGCACCCGTCACCAGCACCACCGGCCCTGCACGGATCACCCACCTCGTCGCGGGGCGCCCGTGGGAGGGGACCGCGGCGCGGACCGGCGCGGTGCACGACCCGGCGACCGGCGAGCAGACCGGGGTGCTCGACCTGGCCTCCGCCGACCTGGTGGGCGAGGTCGTCGCCGGCGCGCACGCCGCGTGGCGCGAGCAGTGGGCCGACGTGTCGCTGGCCCGGCGCACCTCGGTGCTGTTCCGTTTCCGCGAGCTGCTGCGCCGCGACCAGGAGAAGATCGCGGCGCTGATCACCGCCGAGCACGGCAAGGTGCTCGACGACGCCTTCGCCGAGGTCGGCCGCGGCCTCGAGGTCGCCGAGCTGGCCTGCGGGATCCCGCACCTGCTGAAGGGCGGCCACACCGACAACGCCTCCGCCGGCGTCGACGTCTTCTCGCTGCGCCAGTCCCTCGGCGTGGTGGCCGTGATCTCGCCGTTCAACTTCCCGGCGATGGTGCCGCTGTGGTTCGTGCCCCTGGCCCTGGCCTGCGGCAACGCCGTGGTGCTCAAGCCGTCCGAGAAGGACCCGTCCGCGACGCTGGCGATGGCCGCGCTCTGGACCGAGGCCGGGCTGCCGGACGGCGTGCTCAACGTCGTCAACGGCGACAAGGAGGCCGTCGACGCGCTGCTGACCCACCCGCAGGTCAAGGCCGTCAGCTTCGTCGGCTCGACCCCCGTCGCGCGCTACGTCTACGAGACCGGCACCGCCCACGGCAAGCGGGTCCAGGCCCTCGGCGGCGCCAAGAACCACATGCTGGTGCTGCC
>JBBSKO010000112.1:0-7244 GCA_038256225.1 Propionibacteriales bacterium
GACGGTGGGGATGTCCCACGCCTCGCCGACGGGTCCGTTGGTCAGCGCGCCGGCATGGGTGTTGAGGCCCAGCGCCAGGCTGCGGTCGCTGCGCGAGGCGTCGGCCCAGCCCTTGTTGGCCAGCGCCACGGTGTAGGGAAGCGTGGCGTTGGTCAGGGCGTAGGTCGAGGTGCTCGGCACCGCACCGGGCATGTTGGCCACGCAGTAGAACGTCGAGCCGTGCACCGCGAAGGTCGGGTCGTCGTGGGTGGTGGGTCGTGTGTCCTCGAAGCACCCGCCCTGGTCCACGGCGATGTCGACGAGCACCGAACCGGGCTTCATCTGCGCCACCAGGTCGTTGCTGACGAGCGTCGGGGCCTTGGCGCCCGGGATCAGCACCGCGCCGATCACCAGGTCCGCCTCCATGACCTTCTGGGCCACGGTCAGCTGCGAGGAGGCCAGGCCCTGGACCCGGTTGCCGTAGCGCCAGAACGACATCCGCAGCTTGTCGAGGTCGGTGTCGAGCAGGGTGACGTCGGCGCCCATGCCGAGCGCGATGTTGGCGGCGTTCTGGCCGGACACCCCGGCACCGATCACGACGACCTTGGCGTTGGCGACCCCGCCGACACCCCCCATCAGCACGCCGCGCCCGCCCTGCGCCTTGAGCAGCGCGTGCGCGCCGACCTGCGGCGCCAGGCAGCCGGCGACCTCCGACATCGGGTAGAGCAGCGGCAGGGAGCCCGACGGCAGCTGGACGGTCTCGTAGGCCAGCGCGGTCACCCGGCTGGTCATGAGCTCCTCGGTCAGCGGGCGGTCGGCGGCGAGGTGGAGGTAGGTGAAGAGCGTCAGGCCCTCGCGCAGGCGGTGGTACTCCTCGGCGACCGGCTCCTTGACCTTGAGCAGCAGGTCGGCGGCGCCCCAGACCTCGTCGGCGTCGGGCACCATCGTGGCACCGGCGGCGACGTACTCGGCGTCGGGGATCGAGGACCCCTCCCCCGCGCCCTGCTGGACCTGCACGTCGTGGCCGTGGGCGACGAGCTCGTGCACGCCGATCGGCGTGATGGCCACGCGGTACTCGTGGTTCTTGACTTCCTTCGGGACGCCGACCTTCATCGTGCTCTCTCCTTCGCAGGTCCGGGTCCACCACGCTGTGGACCGGGGGCGCGACGACCCTAGCGCTGCCCGCCGACGAGCCCGCGGGCGTGGGCCGCCAGCACCGCGACGACCAGCGGGCCGTCCCCGACCCGGCCGTCCAGGACGGCCTCGACGAGGTCGGTGAACGGCACCCACCCGGCGACCATCTCGGCCTCCTCGTGGGCCGGCTCGAAGTCGCCGCGCCCCACGTCGGTGAGGCCGGTGGCCAGGAAGTGGTGCATGACCTCCTCCGAGATGCCCGGCGAGGACCACGTGGTCGTCAGGTGCGTCCAGCCGGTGGCCTCGAGCCCGGTCTCCTCGCGCAGCTCACGCCGGGCGACCTGCTCGGGGGTCTCGTCGCCCTCGTCCATCAGCCCGGCCGGCAGCTCGACGAAGAGCCGGTGCGCGGCGTGGCGGTACTGCCACAGGCACCGCACCCGGTCCTGGTCGTCGACCGCGAGCACGATCACCGCGCCGGGGTGCCCGAGGACCAGCCGCCGGAACGGCTCGTCCTCGGGATGCCCGGGTCGGCGGATCCGGTCCTCGCGCAGCGACATCACCCAGTGGTCGCGGTGCAGGTCGCGGGTGGAGTCGACCGGCCAGGACTCCGGGCTGTCGGCCAGCGGCGGGTGCTCGCTCACGCCTGCTCCGGCTCCGGCTCGCGGCGCAGCCCGCGGTCGTCGATCGCCAGGCGCAGCTCACGCTGACGCTCGATGGCGGCACCGACCAGGCCCACGAACAGCGGGTGCGGCCGGGTCGGACGCGAGCGGAGCTCGGGGTGGGCCTGCGTGGCGACGTAGTACGGGTGCACGTCGCGGGGGAGCTCGACGAACTCCACCAGGTCGAGGTCGGGGTTCACGCCCGAGAAGACCAGGCCGGCCTCCTGCAGCTGGTCGCGGTAGGCGTTGTTCACCTCGTAGCGGTGGCGGTGGCGCTCCTCCACGCGGTCGGCGCCGTACGCCTCCCGCACGACCGAGCCGGCCAGCAGCTCGGCCGGGTAGAGACCCAGACGCATCGTGCCGCCGAGGTCCCCCTCGCCCTCGACGAAGGACTTCTGCTCCTCCATCGTGGCGATGACCGGCTCCGGGGTGCCGGGGTCGAACTCGGTCGACCCCGCCTTCTCCAGGCCCAGCACGCTGCGCGAGTACTCGATGACCAGGCACTGGAGCCCCAGGCACAGCCCGAGCGTGGGGATCCCGTGGGTGCGGGCGTAGGTCAGCGCGCCGAGCTTCCCCTCGATCCCGCGGATGCCGAACCCGCCGGGCACGCAGATCGCGTCGACGTCCTGGAGCCGGCGCGCCGCGCCGGCCGGGGTGTCGCACTCGTCGGAGGGCACCCACTCCAGGTTGACCTTGGCCTCGTGGGCGAACCCGCCGGCACGCAGCGCCTCGGCCACCGACAGGTAGGCGTCGGGCAGGTCGACGTACTTGCCGACCAGCGCGATGGTGATCTCCTCGCGCGGGTGGTGCACCCGGCGCAGCAGGTCGTCCCACAGCGTCCAGTCGACGTCGCGGAACGGCAGGTCGAGGCGGCGTACGACGTAGGCGTCGAGGCCCTCGCGGTGCAGCACCTTGGGGATGTCGTAGATCGAGGGGGCGTCGGCGGCGGTGACCACGGCGTCCTCGTCGACGTCGCACATCAGGGAGATCTTGCGCTTGATCGAGTCCGGCAGCTCGCGGTCGGCGCGGCAGACGACGGCGTCGGGCTGGATGCCGACCTGGCGCAGCGCGGCGACGGAGTGCTGCGTGGGCTTGGTCTTCAGCTCCTTCGACGGCCCGATGTAGGGCACCAGCGAGACGTGGAGGAAGAAGCAGTTGGCCCGGCCGATGTCGTGGCGGACCTGGCGCGCCGCCTCGAGGAACGGCAGCGACTCGATGTCGCCGACCGTGCCGCCGACCTCGGTGATCACGACGTCGACCGGCTCGTCGGGCTCCTGGCCGGCGGGGGCGTGCCCGCCCATCGCCAGGATCCGGTCCTTGATCTCGTTGGTGATGTGCGGGATCACCTGGACGGTGTCGCCGAGGTAGTCGCCCCGGCGCTCCTTGGCGATCACGCTCGAGTAGACCTGGCCGGTCGTGACGTTGGCGATCTGCCCGAGGTCGGTGTCGAGGAACCGCTCGTAGTGCCCGATGTCGAGGTCGGTCTCGGCCCCGTCGTTGGTCACGAACACCTCGCCGTGCTGGAACGGGTTCATCGTCCCGGGGTCCACGTTGAGGTACGGGTCGAGCTTCTGCATCGTCACCCGCAGCCCCCGCGATCGCAGGAGACGTCCGAGGCTGGAGGCCGTCAGCCCCTTCCCGAGGGACGAGGCGACACCCCCGGTCACGAACACGTGCTTGGTCGGTTCCACTCCCTGCACCTTCACGGGACTCGATCCTATCCCAGACGGGATGCTCAGGGTTGCAGGGCTCGTGCGGGTTGCGCGACCTCGAGCAGCTCGCGGGCGTGGGCGAGCCCGGTGTCGGACTCGGTGAGGCCGGCCAGCATGCGGGAGAGCTCGCGCTCGCGGCCGGTCTCGTCGAGCAGGGTCAGGCCGGAGCTGGTCACCGTGCCGTCGGAGGACTTGCGCACCACGACGTGCCGGTCGGCGTACGCCGCCACCTGCGGCAGGTGCGTGACGACCACGACCTGGGAGGTGCGGGCCAGAGCGGCCAGCCGCCGTCCGATCTCGACCGCGGCGGTCCCGCCGACGCCGGCGTCGACCTCGTCGAAGACGAAGGTGGGCACCGGGCTGGTGCCGGCCAGGGCGACCTCGACGGCGAGCATCACCCGGGACAGCTCACCGCCCGAGGCGCCCTTGTGCAACGGACGCGGGTCGCTGCCGGTGTTGGCGGCGAGCAGCAGCTCGACGTCGTCGACGCCGTGGGCGCCGGCATGGAGGTGCTCACCGTCGACCGGGAGGCCGGCGGGGTCGTCGGCACCGGTCGGGGTGCGCCGCACGGCGACCTCGAGGCGGGCGTGCGGCATCGCGAGGCCGCCGAGCTCGGTGGTGACCGTGGTGCCCAGCCGCAGGGCCGCGGCCGACCGGGCGGCCGAGAGTCGTCCGGCCACGTCGCCCAGCTCGTCGCGCAGGGCGTCGCGCTCGTCGCGCAGGGCGTCGATGCGCTCGTCGGTCCCGTCGAGGTCGAGCAGCCGGCGGGAGGCCTGCTCGGCCCAGGCCAGGACCTCCTCGACGGTCTCGCCGTACTTGCGGGTCAGCGCGGTGAGCGCGGCGCGGCGCTCCGAGACAGCGGCGAGCCGGGACGGGTCGACGTCGACGCGGCTGGCGTAGGAGGCCACGTCGGCGGCCACGTCGGAGAGCAGGTAGCTGACCTCGGCCAGCCGGTCGGCGAGGTCGGCGGCCTCGCGGTCGTGCACGCGCACCTGCTCCAGGGCACCCCGGCCGGCGGCGACCGCGGCCATCGCGTCGGGGCCGCCGTTCTCGCTGGACAGAGCCTCGCGGGCCTGCTCGGCGGCCGTCAACAGGGTGTCGCTGTTGCCCAGCCGGGCCTCCTCGGCGGCCAGCGAGACGTCCTCCCCGGGCTCCGGCGCGACGGCCTCGACCTCGGCGAGCCCGAAGCGCAGCAGATCGGCCTCGCGGGCCCGCTCCCGGGCCGAGGCGACGGTCTCCTCGAGCTCCCGCTCGACCCGCTGGAGCCGGGACCAGCCCGCGCCGTGCTCGGTGACCAGGTCCTGGACGGGCGGACCGCCGAACCGGTCCAGCGCCTCGCGCTGGGTGCGGGGCTGCAGCAGCCGGTGCTGGTCGGACTGGCCGTGCACGGCCACCAGCGGCTGGGCGAGCCCGGTCAGTGTGGCGACCGGGACGCTGGCCCCGCCGACGTACGCCCGGGAGCGGCCCTCGGCGGCGACGTTGCGGGCCAGCACGACCCGGTCGTCCTCGACCTCGCCGCCGGCGGCGTCGACCGCGGCGGCGAAGCCGGGCAGGGAGCCCACGGCCACGACGCCCTCGACCCGGGCCTGCCGTGCGCCGGAGCGTACGGACCCGCTGTCGGCGCGGCCGCCCAGCAGCAGGCCCAGAGCGGTGACGACCATCGTCTTGCCGGCGCCGGTCTCGCCGGTGACGACGGTCAGGCCCGGGCCCAGCTCCAGGCTGGAGGAGTCGATGACACCGAGGGAGCTGATCCGGATCTCCTCGATCACGGGTCCTCCCCCGTCGGCACGGTCTCGAGGTGCCGCGAGCGGCGCTCCGCCGCCCCCCGCCAGCCGGCGACGGGCAGCCCGAACTTGGCCACGAGGCGGTCGGTGAACGGGGAGTCGGTCAGGCGTACCAGGCGGACCGGCGAGGCACCGCGGCGGACCTCGATCCGGGCGCCGGGCGGCAGGTCGACGGCACGCCGGCCGTCGCACCACAGGACGCCCGCGCCCTCGGCGCGGTCCAGCACCTCGACGGCCAGCAGCGAGTCGGGGGCGGCGACCAGCGGCCGGGCGAACAGGGCGTGGGCGCTGATGGGCACCATCAGCAGCGCCTCGACCGACGGCCACACCACCGGCCCGCCGGCGCTGAAGTTGTAGGCGGTGGACCCGGTCGGCGTGGCGCACACGACGCCGTCGCAGCCCCACCGCGACAGCGGCCGACCGTCGATCTCGACCACCACCTCGAGCATCCGCTGCCGCGAGGCCTTCTCCACCGACGCCTCGTTGACCGCGAAGGTGCGGGCGACCTCCTCGCCGCCGCGCAGCACGCGCACGTCGAGGGTCATCCGGTCCTCGGTGGTGTAGTCGCGCGCCGCGATCGCGGCGATGGTCGAGGCCACGTCGTCGTGCTCGGCCTCGGCGAGGAACCCGACGTGTCCGAGGTTGATGCCGAGGATCGGGGTGCCGCTGGCGCGCGTGATCTCGGCCGCGCGCAGGATCGTGCCGTCGCCGCCGACGACGAGGGTGAGCTCGCAGTCGCGGCTGGCGTCGTCCGGGGAGGTGGTCAGCTCGACGCCGGACCGCGACGCGTCGACGCCGAGGTCGGCGGCCTCGTCGTCGAGCAGCCGGACCACGATGCCGTGGGCGGTGAGGGCCTCCAGCGCCTCGAGGGCGACCTCCCGGGCGGCCTCCCTGCCGGTGTGCGCGAGCAGCAGCACCCGGCGTGGGGCGGGCGGGCTGTCCTCGGTCTGGCTCACTCCTCCACCCTCTCACCCGGTGCCGACGCCCCGAGGGGTGCCGCGTCGGGGAGCGGCGGGCCGACGGGCCCGACCCGGGTCTGCTGGGCGGCGACGGCCGCCGTCAGCGTCTCGTCGTCGAGCAGGGGCGACCCCCGGCGCAGCCAGACGAAGAACTCGACGTTGCCCGACGGTCCGGGCAGCTTGCTGGTGGTCACCCCGACCACGCCGCGGCCGAGGCGGGCGGCAGCCGCGCACACCGCGACGACGGTCTCGGCGCGCAGGTCCGGGTCCCGGACCACGCCGCCCTTGCCGACACGGTCCTTGCCGACCTCGAACTGCGGCTTGACCATGAGCAGGAGGTCGCCGTCCGGCTCGGTGACGCCGACCAGGGCCTCGAGCAGCAGCCGCAGGGAGATGAAGGAGAGGTCGCCGACGACGAGGTCGACCGGTCCACCGACCAGCGCGGGGGTGACGTCGCGCACGTTGGTGCGGTCGTGCACCCGGACCCGCTGGTCCTGCCGCAGGCGCCAGGCCAGCTGCCCGTAGCCCACGTCCACGGCCACCACCTCCGCGGCGCCGGCGCGCAGGAGGACGTCGGTGAAGCCCCCCGTCGAGGCGCCGGCGTCGAGCACCCGCCGCCCGTCGGCGCGCAGTCCGTGGGGGGCGAGGTCGTCGAGGGCGCCGGCCAGCTTGTGCCCACCGCGGGAGACGTAGTCGGGACGGTCGTCGTCGACCGACACCACGAGCGCCACGTCGGTGGTCACCCCGGTCGCGGGCTTGCGGGCGACCATGCCGCCGACCTTCACCCGCCCGTCGGCCACCAGGGTGGCGGCGTGCTCGCGGCTGCGGGCCAGGCCGCGCCGGACCAGCTCGGCGTCGAGGCGCAAGCGCCGTGGGGGCACCGGGTGCCGTTCAGCCGGCCGGGTCGGGCTCGTCGAGAGCCCGTCGCAGCCGGTCGTGGGCCTGCTCGACCGCCGCCGACTGCTCGGCGACGGGGAGGTCGAAGGCCGTCGCCAGGTCGCCGAGCACCGCGTCGAC
>JBBSKO010000113.1:0-7112 GCA_038256225.1 Propionibacteriales bacterium
CCGGGCGGGCCATCATGTGCAGCTCGACCAGGCTGCCGGCGTCAAGGGCGTCGGACAGGTCCGAGGCCGCGTACGACCCGCCCAGCCGGCTCCACAGGACGACGTCGGCGCTGGGGGCGACGGCCGCGGTCGGGTCGAGCTGGACCACCGTCAGGTGCCGCACCACGTCGAGCAGGTCCGAGGGCCGGTCCCCGGTCAGCAGCTGGGCGCGCACCGCCAGCCGGCGCGCCTGCGCCCGGGTCAGCCGGTGGGCAGGGGCGTGCGACGCGTCGGCGGCTCTCACGGTCACGACCCTGCCGGAGACCGCCGACGGGCGACAGGCGTCAGGCGCCGTACGGCGTGAGCAGCTGGTCCACCGGCGCGAAGTCGTCGGTGAGCACGTCGGCGTCCCCGACCCACGCCCGGAGGGGGTCGCCGGCCAGCACGCCCCACTGCGTGTCCCGCTCGTCGAGCCCGTCCGCGACGTCCTCGAGCAGCAGCGGGGCGTCCGAGGCGACCACCACCATGTTGCCGCCCCCGCTGGCGTCGAGCACGTCGCTCGGACCGAGCAGCGCGACGTGGTCGAAGACCTCGGCCAGGGTCGCGACCTCGGCGCGGGCGAAGGACAGCGGCGCGTGGTCGATGACGTTGGCGGCGTAGACGCCGTCCTCGGCCAGGACCCGGTCGACCTCGCCCATCATCTCGACGGTGGCGAGGTGCCAGGGCACGCTGACGCCGCCGAAGGCGTCGCCGACGACCAGGTCCCGGCTGCCGTCGCCCACGTCGGCCAGGCCGAGCCGGGCGTCCTCGACCCGGACCTCGAGGTCCGGCCCGGTCTCGAGGCCGAGCCGGTCCAGGTCGACCCGGACGACGCCGCCGTCGATCTCCGAGACCACGCTGCGGGTCCCGGGCCGGTCGACGGCCAGGTAGCGCGGCAGCGTCACCCCACCGGCGCCGAGGTGCTGGGCCGCGACCGGCTCGCCGGCCGGGAAGGAGGCGTCGGCCACCGCGGCGAGCGCCCGGACGTACTCGAAGTCCAGGCGGGTCGGGTCGACGAGGTCGACGTAGGAGTGGCGCAGGCCGTCGAGCACCAGCGTCCGCCCGTCGGGGTCCTCGGGGTCCTCGACGACCCGGGCGCAGTGGTAGGTGGTCTCGACGTCGCAGCCACCGGGAGCCACCAGCACCCCCAGGCCGCCGGCCACGACGGCCGCGCCGGCACCGACCCGGGCGCCCCGGCTCCAGCCCGACCAGCCGCGCACCCGGAGGTCGACCAGGAGCGCGGTGGCGAGCAGCAGCGCGCCGAGGCCGACCATGATCACGCCGACCGGCACCCGCGAGATCAGCACGAAGCCGGTCAGCACGGTGCCGACGATCGCGCCGGCCGTACCGATGCCCGACAACCGGCCGACGACCGTGCCGGTCTCCTCGAGGTTCGTCAGCCGGAGCTTCGTGACGATCGGCGTCACCGCCGACAGCAGCGCCCCCGGGACCAGGATGGCGCCGAGCGCGACGAGCACGAACCCGCTCGGCGCGACCTCGGCCGCGGAGCGGACGGTGGCCGGGGTCAGCGCCACCACGGCCCCCGAGATCCCGATCGCCGGTCCCAGCAGCCGGCGCGGGTCCGCGGCGTCGGCCGCGCGACCACCCAGCCAGGAGCCGAGCGCGATCGCGGTCAGCGCGACGCCGATCACCAGCGTGTTGGTCTCGAGCGTCAGCCCGAGGTAGGGCGCGAGCAGCCGCAGCGCGACCAGCTCGACCACCAGCACGGCCGCCGACGTGCCGAAGACCAGGGCGGCGGCCGTCCTCGCACCCATCCCGGTCGGGTCGGCCGCGCCGCGAGCGTCATCTCGACGCGCCGCGAGCGTCATCTCGGCTGTCCGGGAGCGTCATCTCGGCCGGTCGGGGGCGTCATCGGCTCAGCGGCGCTTGCGGAGGGCGTCGGTCAGCAGCGAGACCAGGGCCTCGAGCTGCACGTCGGCGGTCGAGGAGGCGTCCTCGCCGGCGCCGTCCAGCGCGCGGGCGGCCAGGCCGGCCTTGCTGTCGATCAGCTCGGCGATCCGGGCGTCGATGGTCTGCGCGGCGATCACGCGCCAGGCCGTGACCGGCATGGTCTGCCCGATCCGGTGCACCCGGTCGATCGCCTGGGTCTGCTCGGCGTCGGTCCAGGACAGCTCGGCCAGCACCAGGTTCGAGGCGACCTGGAGGTTGAGCCCGACCCCCGCGGCGGTCAGCGAGCAGACCACGACCTCGACCTCGGGGTCGTGGGTGAAGGACGTGATCGCCTTCTCCCGCGCCGCGCGCGACTGGTCGCCACGGATCGAGGTGTAGCCGATCCCCCGGCTGGCGAACAGCTCCTCGGCGTCGTCCATGACGTCGACGTGCTTGGCGAAGAAGACGACCTTGCCGGTGCTGCGGGCCAGCTGGGCGGCGTAGTCCGCGGCCAGCCCGGCCTTCGCCTGGCCGATGCGGCGCATCATCCCGAAGACGTTCTCACCGGTCTTCGACGTCGAGTCCTCCCGCTCCCACGTCGCGACCCGGCGCACGAGCTCGTGGTCGATGCCGACCACGGTGCTCCCGGAGGTACGGGTGGCCAGCGCCGTGTCGTAGCGCGCGACCAGCCGGCGCGCGAGCTCCCGCTCGGCCTTCTTGATGGAGCGGCCGGCCTCGTCGTCGAGCTCGACGGTGAGGTCGGCGACGCGGCGGGCGGGGATGTCGGCGGCGACGTCGACCTTGCGGCGGCGCACGATGCCCATGTCGACGACCCGTTGCCGGGCCGCGGGGTAGAACCCCAGGTCGGCAGGGGTCAGCCCGATCTCCTCCAGCGAGTCCATCAGCGCGGGCAGCGGGGCCTTGTCGTCGATCCAGCCCAGGAACTGCCAGATCGCGCGGAAGTCCTCGATGTCGTTGATGAGCGGGGTGCCGGTCAGCGCCATCAGCAACGGGTTGCCCACCCGGGCCCGGATCCGCTCGGAGAGGCGCAGCACGTGCTGCGAGCGCTGCGAGGAGCGGTTCTTGATGAAGTGCGCCTCGTCGACGACCATCCCGCGGAAGCCGTGGTCGGCCATCCAGCCGGCGTGGCGGTCGAGGACCTCGTAGTTGACGACCACGATGTCGGCGAAGCCGTCGATGTCGCGACCGTCGCCGTGCACCACGGTCACGGGGTGCCGCGGCACCCAGCGGGCCGCCTCGGCGGCCCAGTTGGTCTTGACCACGTTCGGCACGACGACCAGCAGCGGGAACGCCGTGGCCGCCTGCGCGGCGAGCAGCGCCTGCGCGGTCTTGCCCAGGCCCGGCTCGTCGGCCAGCAGGAAGGTGCGGTGGCCCTGGCCGGCGGCCGCGACGACCTCCGCCTGGTGCAGCATCAGCTCCTGACCGCGGCGGTCGCTGCCGACCACGGCCCGCGAGACGTCCTCGGGCAGCCGCATGCAGGCCGAGGCCCCGGCCTCGGCGTTCTCGAAGGAGCGGAACAACGGGCCGAGCAGCTCCCAGCCGCTCAGCCGGTGGGTGCTGCTCTGCGAGCGTCGTACGACGGAGAAGTCGGGCTTGAGGAACGGGTTGGCCAGCTGACGGGCGGAGACCGAGGTCGGTACGACACCCCGGTCGGGCTGGGCGCCGGCGGCCTCGGGCTCGGGCGCCGCCTCCGGCTCGGGCAGCTCGACGCCACCGGCCTGGAGCATCTCGCGGCGCAGCGCCTTGGTCTCCGAGGTGATCTCGGCGTCCTCGTCGAGCAGCGTGAAGAGCGAGGGCTGCCGCGCCGCGGTCTGGGCCAGGATGGTGGCCACCCCGTCGAGCCGCTTCAGCTGCTCGGAGCGGTACGCCTCGGTGGCCGTGGTGTCGGCCTTGACCCGGAACCGCTCGTCGCGCACCAGCAGCGCGATGGCCTGGAACCGCGGCCGCACCCCGACCAGCGCCGACCCGCGCTGCACGGCGGTCTCGACCTCGCGCACGGCCCGGGCCAGGACGGGGATGATCCCGTCGTTGTCCAGGTGCCGCACGCGACCGTTGCGCTGGGGTCGGCGCGACCCGTTCGAGCGTTGGCCTCGGGCCACGGATTCCTCCTAGACGACGCTGGGCCCGTCACGCCGGGCCCACGGTCGGCGCTCAGGCGCGACCGCGTGGACAGCTCCCGCGACGCACGACCGGACCGCCCGGGCACACGGCGGGCGGCCGCGTCCGGACGAGCGGGCCGGGGCCCGCTCGGGCGTGGGGCGAAGGAGTCGGGACCCGCCTCAGCTCGGACGGGCACCGGCCGTGCACCGCGTGGTCCGTCCGGGAACGGCAGGCAGGTGACGACGCAGCAAGAGTAGCGCGCACCGGGCACGGAGCCGAGTCGGCGCACCGGGGTGGACGGACCGGGTCGGCAGGGGACCTACCGTGGTCCGGTGACCGACTCCCCCACCGACAGCCCCACCGCCACGTCCACCGACGCCCCCACCGCCCTGGTCGTCGGCGTCACCGGCATCGCCGGCAGCGCCCTGGCCGACCAGCTCGTGGAGCAGGGGTGGTCCGTGCTCGGTCTGTCCCGCCGCGCGCCCGCCGGCCGCCCCGGCGTCACCGCCCTGCAGGCCGACCTGACCGACGCCGAGGCCCTGCGCGACGTGCTCGCCGAGGTCCGGCCCACCCACGTCTTCCTCACCGCCTGGGCCCGCCAGGACACCGAGGAGGAGAACATCCGCGTCAACGGCGGGATGGTCCGCGACCTGCTCGCGGCCCTCTCGCCGGGCGGCAGCGTCCGGCACGTCGCGCTGATGACCGGCCTGAAGCACTACCTCGGCCCGTTCGAGGCCTACGGCAAGGGCGAGACCCCCGACACCCCGTTCCACGAGGACGAGGAGCGGCTGCCGTACCCGAACTTCTACTACGAGCAGGAGGACCGCCTGCTCGAGGCGGCCGCCCGCGACGGCTTCACCTGGAGCGTCCACCGCGCCCACACCGTGATCGGTGCCGCGCTCGGCAACGCGATGAACATGGGCCAGACCCTGGCGGCGTACGCCACCCTGTGCCGCGAGACCGGCAGCCCGTTCGTCTTCCCGGGCTCGCAGACGCAGTGGGACGGCCTCACCGACATGACCGACGCCGGGCTGCTCGCCGAGCAGATGGTGTGGGCCTCGACCGAGCCGGCCGCCGCCGACACCGCCTTCAACACCGCCAACGGCGACGTCTTCCGCTGGCGCTGGCTCTGGCCGCTGCTCGCCGCGCGCCTGGGCGTGCAGCCCGAGGGGTACGCCGGGAGCCCCCGCCCGCTCGAGGAGCAGATGGCCGGCGCCGAGGCCCGGTGGCGCGAGGTCGCCGAGCGCGAGGGGCTGCGCGAGGCCGACCTCGACCGGGTCGCGTCGTGGTGGCACACCGACGCCGACCTCGGCCGTGACATGGAGTGCCTGACCGACCAGGCCCGCAGCCGTGCCGCCGGCTTCAAAGGCTACCGGTCCACGCTGGCCAGCTTCCTGGCGCTGTTCGACCGGCTCGAGGCCGACGGGGTCGTCCCGGCACCCCCGGCGTCCTGACCACGCCGGCCGTCTCCGTGGGCTACCGGCGCACCTGGCGGTCCACGTAGGCCAGCACCCGGTTGAACAGCGCCGTCTGGGTGGCTGCGTCGACCTGGACCGCCCGGGGCTCCGGGGCCAGCTCGTCGAGCAGCCCCGGGGCCCAGGGGGCGCCGGCGTCGTACGCCGCCCGGGTGCACGCGCGGGCGGCGTCACGGGCGGCGCGCCGGTCCACGGTCCAGACCGCGTCGAAGAGCCGGTCCGACTCCTTCACGTGCTGCTGGCCGGGCAGCTCCCAGGCGGTGAGCACGGCCGGCAGGTCGTCGTCGTCGCAGACCACGGCCCACTCGCGCAGCAGCGGGGCCCCGGCGTCGAGGTGCACCCGGACGGGACCCCGCAAGGACACCACGTCCTCGCCGCCGTCGAAGTCGGCGAACACGGCCGCGGTGCGCGCCCCGAGGGCGAGATCGTCCCAGCGCCGTCTCGCGGCGCGGAAGTACGAGTCGTGCTGGAACGAGCCGAACAGGTGCGGGGCGAGGGCCCGTGAGCAGAACTCGTCCTCGATCGCCCAGGAGAGCGCGAGCAGCATGGGCTTGCCGAGCCGCTGCGGGGTGAGCTGCGGGTGCCGGCGACGGAGTGCAGCGAAGACCGAGCGCTCCCCGGGCACCATCCGCCGCTGCCCGTCGCTGCCGAGGGCGTGGACGAGCGTGGCGGCGATCGCCGCCTCCAGACGGACCCCCTCCTGCTGCCGGCGCACCACGTCGAGCACCGCGCTGACCTGCGCCTCGTCGTAACGACGGTGCCCGCTCGGGAGCCGGTGCGGGACCGGGAACCCGTGCCGCCGCTCCCAGGCGCGCAGGGTGGCCGCGCCCACCCCGGTCGCGGTGGCGAGGTCTCCGATGCTCAGGTCCGCCGCGGCGGGAGGGTCGGAGATCACACCCCTGGGGAGGCCTTGCACGGGCCTTGACACGTCGTCCATGGTTTAATCCTAACTACCTCGACAAGATGTCGAGATTAATCCTCCTGAGGAGCCCACCATGTCAGTCAGTAGCCAGTCCCTGGACGGGGGACACGAGGAGGTCGTCGACTGGACCGACCTCGGTGCCCGCATGTGGACCTTCCTGACCGGCCGCGAGGCCGCGATCCACTACCGCTTCGAGAACATGACCGTCGAGGTGCCCCGCGACACCGGGTCCAACGCCCCCCGCGCCACCTGGAAGCTCGACGGCACGCTGACCATCACCACCAGCGACGCCGGCGACCCGATCGCGCCCGGCCAGGGCACCGGACGGGACTGAGCACCATGAGCCTCGTCGTCGGCGCGGACCTGCGCTTCGAGATCGGCCGGGAGGACGGCAGCGCCGTCCACGGCCGTCTCCGGGGCAGCGGCAACCGACTCGAGCTCGAGGTCGACGAGCCCGGCGCCTTCGCCGGTCGCGCCGACGCCCCCGCGATCCGCACCGTGGCCGAGACCCTGGCGCAGTACGGCGTGGTGGTCAAGGTGCTCTCCGGCGGTGAGCACCTCGTCTCTCTCGGCGCCGTCAAGGCACCGTGGTGGCAGCGTCGCGCGACCGGCTCGCGCCGGATCCGGGTCGGCAGCCTGCGCGGTGCGCTGACGTCGGCCCGCTCCCGGGCCCGCGCCGCCGAGCC
>JBBSKO010000114.1:0-7100 GCA_038256225.1 Propionibacteriales bacterium
CTGCGGCACGCGTGCCGCGAGACCGGCGGCCGCGCCCGGCGGGTAGAGACCGTCCGGCTCGTCCATCAGCCCCCGGGGCGCCCGCAGGAACGTGACCGGCGTGCCGTCCTCCCGCAGCGCCGCCAGTCCGGCGTCGTGGGCGGGTCCGCCGGCCAGCTGCTGGATGTCGGTGGCCAGCGCCTCGACCCGGGTGGACGGCGTCAGGTGCGGCTCCTGGCCCTCGAGGTCGTGGTCGACGTAGGCCTCCACCGCCGGGCCCCAGGCCCCAGCGAAGGCCGGGTGCGCCTGCCAGAAGGCGTGGTACGCCGCCCGGTCGGCGAAGGTCATCGTGAGCCGCTGGGCCGCCGGGCCCAGGACGTCCTCGGGTCGGGCCCCGGGAGCCGGCGCCGGCATCGGGGGCAGCGCGATGCCGCCGTCGACGAGCACCAGCGCCGCGACCCGGTCGGGCGCGAGCCCGGCCAGCCGGACCCCGACGAAGGCCCCCATCGAGTGACCCACGACGACGACCCGGTCCAGACCGAGCCCGTCGAGCAGCTGCACGAGGTCGGCCGCGTGGCGGTCCAGGCCGTACGGGCCGGGGAGGACGTTGCTGCGCCCGCGGCCCCGCAGGTCCGGGGCGACGAGCCGGGCCTCCGGCAGGGCGGCCGCGAGCAGCGGCCACCCGGCCAGCGACGCAGTGATCCCGTGCACCGCGAGCACCGGGGCACCGTCCTCGGGTCCCCACTCCCCCACGGTCATCGGGCCGCCGTCGACCCCGACCGTCCGCAGCCGCGGGGCCACCGGGGTGCTCGGGGTCATCGCGAGGTCCACCCGCCGTCCATCGTGTAGGACGCGCCGTTGACCATCCCCGCGGAGGCACCGCAGAGCCAGGTGACGAGGTCGGCGACGTCGTCGGGCTCGACCAGGCGCTTGACGGCACTCTCGGTCAGCATGATCTTCTCGACGACCTGGTCCTCCGGGATGCCGTGGGTGCGGGCCTGGTCGGCAATCTGCTTCTCCACCAGCGGGGTCCGGACGTAGCCGGGGTTCACGCAGTTGCTGGTGACCCCGTGCCCGCCGCCCTCGAGGGCGGTCACCTTGGAGAGGCCCTCGAGCCCGTGCTTGGCCGAGACGTAGGCGGACTTGTACGGGCTGGCCCGCAGGCCGTGGACGCTGCTCATGTTGACCACCCGTCCGAACCCGCGCTCGTACATCCCCGGCAGCACCGCGCGGGTCAGCAGGAACGGGGCGTTCAGCATCAGGTCGACGATCAGCCGGAAGCGGGCGGGCTCGAAGTCGGTGAGCGGGCTGACGGTCTGGATGCCGGCATTGTTGACCAGCACGTCGGCGTCCAGGGACACCTCGGCCAGGGCGTCGAGGTCGGACAGGTCGACGGTCCAGGCCCGCCCACCCACCTCCGCGGCGACCGCGGCGGCGCCGTCGGCGTCGACGTCGGCCACCACGACCTCGGCCCCCACCGCGGCGAGGGCGCGGGCGCAGGCCGCCCCGATCCCGCTGGCGGCTCCGGTGACGACGGCGGTGCGTCCGGACAGGTCGGTGGTCATCGCGGGTGTCCTCCTGCGGGTCGGCGGCCCGCGCGGTGGGGCCCACCGCCGGGATCGGGTCCACCCTGCCCGGTACGGGCCGCGCCGTCGAGCGGGCCCCGGAAACCGGAGGCCCGGCCTGGGGGATACTGCACCCGTGCCCGCCCGACCGCGTCCCCTCGGCCCGGTGCTGGCCTTCGCGCACCGCGGCGGCGCCACCCACCCCGACCTGCTCGGGCTGGAGAACACCCTCGCCGCCTTCCGGCACGCGTGGGACCTCGGCTACACCCACCTCGAGACCGACGTGCACGCCACCGCCGACGGGGTGCTGCTCGCGTTCCACGACGCGGTGCTGGACCGGGTCACCGACCGGACCGGCCGGGTCGACCGCACGCCGTACGACGTCCTGCGCCAGGCCCGCGTCGGCGGGCGCGAGCCGGTCCCGACGTTCGCCGCCCTCCTTCGGGCGCTGCCGGGAGCGACGTTCAACGTCGACCTCAAGAGCGCGCGGGCCGGGGCGCTGCTGGCCGACCTGCTCGACGCCGAGCGGGCCTGGGACCGCGTCCTGGTCGGGTCGTTCAGCATCACCCGCACCGCCGCCTTCCGCCGGCGCACCCGGGGCCGGGTCCGGACGGCCGCCACCCCGCCCGAGGTGGCCGCCTTCCGGCTCCTGCCCAGCGGCCGGCTGGCGCGCCTGGTGACCCGTGGCCGGGTCGCGGCGGTCCAGGTGCCGCGTCGCCGCGGCCCCCTCACCGTGGTCACCCCCGGGTTCGTCCGGCGCGCCCACGCCGCCGGCGTCCCGGTCCACGTGTGGACCGTCGACGACCCTGACGAGATGCGCGCGCTGCTCGACCTCGGCGTCGACGGGTTCTTCACCGACCGCACCGACCTGCTCCGCGACGTGCTGCGCGAGCGCGGCGCCTGGCCGACCAGCGCCGCCCCGCGACCCGTCCGACGACCCGCCCCACGACCCGGCCGGGGGGGCTGACCGTGGTGGGGACGAGCAGCCGGCGGTTCGGCTGGCCCGTGTGGGCCTGGGGCCTGTGGGACTGGGGCTCGGCGGCCTTCAACGCGGTGATCACCACCTTCGTCTTCAGCGTCTACATCACCTCCGACTCCTTCGGGCCCGAGGCCGACACCTCGCTGGGCTGGGCCCTGGCCGGCGCCGGCGTCCTGGTAGCCGTGCTGGCCCCGGTCAGCGGTCAGCGGGCCGACCGCTCGGGCCGTCCCGGACGCTGGCTGGGCCTGAACACCCTGGTCGTGGTCGTGCTGTCGGCCGCGCTGTTCCTCGTCGAGCCCCGGGAGGACCTGCTCTGGCTCGGCCTGCTGCTGCTGGCCGCCGGGAACGTCTTCTTCGAGCTGGCCTCGGTCAACTACAACGCGTTGCTGCACCGCGTCTCGACGCCGGCCACCGTGGGCCGGGTCTCCGGCCTCGGCTGGGGCATGGGCTACCTGGGCGGGATCGTGCTGCTGCTGGTGGTCTACCTCGGCCTGATTAGCCCCGAGGTCGGGCTCTTCGGCGTCACCGACGCGGACGGCCTCGACGTCCGGGTCACGATGCTGTTCTGCGCCGGGTGGACCCTGGTGTTCTCCCTCCCGGTGCTGCTCACGCTGCGCGACGTGCCGCAGCAGGCGCCCGGCCGGGCGCCCCGCGTCGGCGTGGCGGAGTCCTACCGGCGGCTGTTCGCCAGCGTCCGCGAGCTGTGGCGCCACGACCCGCGCCTGGTCCGGTTCCTCGGCGCCTCCGCGGTCTTCCGCGACGGCCTCGCCGGGGTGTTCACCTTCGGGGGGGTGCTCGCCGCGGGCACCTTCGGCTTCTCCGACGGTGACGTCATCGTCTTCGGCATCGCCGCCAACGTCGTAGCCGGCCTCTCCACGATCGCGGCCGGCTGGCTTGACGACCGGCTCGGACCCAAGCGCGTCATCGTCGGCTCCCTCGTCGCGCTGGTCGTGTCGGGCACGGCCGTCTTCGTCCTCCACGACGGCGGTCGCGGCGTCTTCTGGGGCTTCGGGCTGCTCCTGTCCGCCTTCGTGGGTCCCGCCCAGTCGGCGTCGCGGACCTTCCTGGCCCGGATCATCCCGGCCGGGCGCGAGGGCCAGGTGTTCGGGCTGTACGCCACCACCGGCCGCGCGGTCAGCTTCCTGGCCCCCGCCGCCTTCTCGCTGTCGATCCTCGCCGGGGCGGCGCTGACCGGCGCCGCCCGCACCGACGACGCGCAGTACTTCGGGATCCTGGGCGTGGTGGCGGTCCTGCTGCTCGGGCTGCTGCTGATGCTCCCGGTGCACGCCGGACCGGTGGCGGAGGAGCGGACCAGACCGTCCCCGGGGTGAGCCACCCGGACGGGGAGGTCGGAATGTTGGGGGCATCGGTAGCGTTGACCCGTCAACACCCCGGTACACGACCGTTCACCATCTCGGTCGTCGACGACGTCCACCCGACGTTCGGGGGTCACGCGGACACGATCCGTGCCACCCCTGGTCAGCCGGGCCCAACTGTTTGTGGAGGTGCCCCATGGCGGAGCGTACGTTGCGCGGAGCCCGGCTCGGCGGCCAGAGCTTCGAGGACGAGCGAGGGATCGAGTTCGCCGCTCGGCAACAGGTCGGCTACCGCTGCGACCAGGCCCACGAGTTCGAGATCACGATGTCGGTCGAGGCCGACGTGCCCGCGGTGTGGGAGTGCCCGCGCTGCGGCGCCGAGGGCCTGAGCATCTCGGGCATCGTCAAGGAGCAGAAGGCCGAGAAGCCGGTCCGCACCCACTGGGACATGCTGCTGGAGCGTCGCTCGGAGAAGGAGCTCGAGGACATCCTCAAGGAGCGTCTGGACCTGCTGCGCGGAGGCGAGATCGGTCCGGCCCACCTGCACCGGGCCAACGCGCGCAAGCGCAAGGCCTCGGCCTGACCCCTGCGGCCCGAGCAGGGGCGTGAGCCCTACTGCTCGTCGTCGACGACCTCACCCCGGACCACCGGCCCCGAGCCGGCTGGTCCGGGGTTCGTCGTCCCCGGACCCGGCCGGCGCGGTCCGGGCCGCCCCGCACCGCCCCCGGGTCCGGCGGGCCCACCGGGGGAGCCCGGGAACCCGGGGAATCCGGGGAACCCGGCCGGGCCCGGCGGCGGCCCGGCGACGAGCAGGCGGCGCGTGATCGCCTGGCCCAGGATCCTGCGCCACAGCGGCCGGGTGAGGGGCAGCACCAGCAGCACCCCGAGGGCGTCGGTCACGAAGCCGGGCGTCAGCAGCAGCGTCCCGCCGACCAGCACGAGCGCCCCGTCGGCGATCTCGCGACCGGGCACGGCTCCCCGGCGCAGCGCCTCCTGGAGCGCCCGCCAGGCCCGGGCGCCCTCACGGCGCACCAGCCAGGACCCCACGACGCCGCCGAGAACCAGCAGCAGGACCGTCCACCAGCCGCCGATCACCTGGCCGACCTGGATCAGGACGTAGATCTCGATGATCGGCATCACCACGAACGCCACGACCAGGACGATCGGCAGCCACCGGCGCCGTCGGGGCCGTCCGGGCGTCGCGCCGGGGCGGGTGCCGCTCATCGTCGCCCCGCCGCGGACCGGTCGTGCGGGACGGCCGGGGCCGCGGTCCCGGGGCGCTGGAACGCGCGGCGCAGCTGCGCCCGCCGCTCCGCGACGCCCCAGCGGGTGATCATCCGCAGCGACTCCGTGGCCACCGCGCCGTTCATCTTCGACTCCCCGCGCTGCCGCTCCACGAAGTCGATCGGCACCTCGCGCACCCGCAGCCCGGCCCGCACGGCGCGCGCCGCGAGGTCGGTCTGGAACACGTAGCCGACCGAGCGCACGGCCTCGAGGTCGATCCGCTCGAGGGCGCTGGTGCGGAAGAGCCGGTAGCCGGCGGTGGCGTCGTGGACCGGGAGGCCGAGCAGCAGGCGTACGTAGGCGTTGCCGCCGCGTGAGAGCGCCTGGCGGTAGAGCGGCCAGTTGTGCACCGCTCCCCCGCGCACGTAGCGCGAGCCGATCACCAGGTCCGCGTCCCCGAGCGCCGCCCGCAGCCGGTCTAGCTGCTCCGGTGCGTGGGAGCCGTCGGCGTCCATCTCGCCGACGACGTCGTACCCGCGGTCGAGCGCCCAGCGGAACCCGGCCAGGTACGCCGCCCCCAGCCCGGCCTTGCCGGTGCGGTGCAGCACGTTGACGCGACCGTCGGCGGCCGCGAGGTCGTCGGCGATCAGGCCGGTGCCGTCGGGGGAGCCGTCGTCGACCACGAGCACGTCGACGTCGGGGTGGGCGCGGTGCAGGCGCTCCAGGATCCAGGCGAGGTTGGCGGCCTCGTCGTAGGTGGGCACGACCATGACGGTGCGTCCAACGGGCGTGGGGGCGGGGCCGGGGCCGGTGGCGGTGCTCACCTCGGTGCTCCTCAGCTCGGGTGGGGCGGGGTGGGGGACGTCGGGTCGTGCTCCTCCATCGTGCCAGGCACCTGGCGGCGACCTGCGAGGAGACCGAGGGCGAGCCCGGCGGCGGTCAGGGCCAGCGCTCCCCAGCCGGCGTACCGTCCGACCCGGACGCCCGGGGTGACGCCCTCGACGAGGTCGACCTCCTCGAGCAGCGTCGCGGTGGAGCGGCGGGGCACCTCGGCGACCACGGAGCCGTCCGGGGCGATCACGGCGGTGATGCCGTTGGTCGAGGCGACGACCAGCCAGCGGCCGGCCTCCACCGCGCGGGCGCGGGTGATCGCGAACTGCTGGTCCACCTGGTCGGTGGCGATGAAGGTGGCGTTGCTGGTCTGGACCGCGAGCAGCTCGGCGCCGCCGAGGACCTGGTCGTGGAGGACGTCGTCGTAGCCGACGTCGAAGCAGATCGCGTCGGCCATCGCGATCCCGCCGACGTTCAGCGGCGTCGTCCGCTCCCCCGCCACCATGTCGCGCGGGATCAGCGCGAGGTCCCCGAAGTTCCCGATCGGGACGCCGAGGTCCTCCAGGAGGTCGCGGGCCGGGATGTACTCGCCGTACGGCACCGGGTGCCGCTTGGTGTAGCGCTCGGTGACGTCGGCGGCGGTGCGGTCCCCCGGCTCCCAGACCAGGCCCTGGTTGAGCACCTCGCCGGGTCCGCCGTCGACGATGCCGCCGACCACGACCGGCACGCCGATGGCCTCGGACGCGCGCCGGATGCCGGCGTTGGTCTCGGCGTCCGCGAACGGGTCGACGGCGGTGGAGTTCTCCGGCCACAGCACGAGGTCGGGGCGCGGGACCCGGCCGGCCTCCACGGCCGCGGCGAGGGAGACCGTCTCCCGGACCGTGCTGGCGGTGACCTGCCGGAACCCGGCCAGGATGTCGTTCCCGGCGCCGGGCACGTCGGGCTGGACCGCGGCGACGGTCGCCTGACCGGACACGGCGAGGCGGACCGGGAAGGCCGCGGCGAGGCCGGTGAGAGCGACCAGGACCACGACGGTGCCCAGCGGGACCACCACCGCGCGGGCACCGGCGACCGTCGTCCGGGTGTCGGCGCGGAGCCGCAGGACCGCGGCGGCCAGGCAGAAGGAGGCGAGCGCCAGCCCGAAGCCCACCCCGGTGGCCCCGACGTAGGCGAGGGCGGGCGCGACCGGGGTGTCCATCACCCCGA
>JBBSKO010000115.1:0-7089 GCA_038256225.1 Propionibacteriales bacterium
ACCGGGCGCCAGGTCGGCGGCGACCCGGGCGACGAGGCCCTCGAGGGCGGCGGGGGAGAGGAAGTAGCCCACCTCGGACAGCACGACGAGGTCCCACGGTCCGGGGGGCTGGTCGTCGGGCACCGCCCCGGCCAGGAGGCGCACCCCGGCGCCGGCGGGGTCGGCGTCGAGGCGGGTGCGGGCCAGCGCCAGTGCGTGCGGGCTCGGGTCGAGCGCGGTGAGGTGGTCGCAGCGGGTGGCCAGGGCGAGGGTCGTCGCGCCGGTGGAGCAGCCGACCTCGAGCGCGGAGGCGTACCGGCGGTGCGGCAGCAGGGCCAGCAGCAGGGCGCGCTTGCGCCGCTCGTACCACCGTCGGTCGACGCCCCACGGGTCGTCGGCCGCGGCGTGCAACCGGTCCAGGGCGAGGTCCGAAGCCGGCTCCCGGACGAGGACCTCCACGTCGCCCGCGGAGTGCGCCAGCAGGTCCGGGCCGAGCAGCACCTCGTCGCCGGGCTGGTCCGAGAGGGGCGCGACCTGGGTCCGGTGGGCGCGCACGGCGACGGCCTTGGCCGCGACCGCGGCGGGGTCGAGGCGGAGCGCGGTGAACCGCTGCCAGGGGGCGTCCTCGGGGGAGGCCCAGTGCCAGAACCAGACGGCGTACTCCAGCAGGTCCGCCCCGCAACGGACGGTCGCGGCGGCACCCGCGCGGCCGACGGCCTCGTGGTCGGGGTGACCGTCGCGACGCCACGGGGCGACCACCAGCGTCCGCCGCCCGTCGCCGACGACGTCGACCACCGCGGTGGTCACGGTGTCCTCGTGGTCCGCGACCCCGCCGTCGGGCAGCCCGAGCAGGAGGGGGACGCAGCCGGGCGCCAGCGCGGCGACGGCGGCGTGCGACTCCTCGGTACGGCGCGCGGCGAGCCGGTCGGCGGTGTGGGTCGGCGAGCGCGGGTGGCTGGCCTCGCCGGCGGTGGCCACGACGACGGCGACGTCGAGGCCGCGGGCGTGCGCGGTGGCCAGGAGGCCGCCGGCGCCGAGGGTCTCGTCGTCGGGGTGCGCGGCCAGCACGACCACCCGGTCGACTCCGGCGAGCGGGTCGTCGGGGTCCTGGAGGAGACCGGCCCAGCGCGGGTCGGCGCGCCAGGCGGAGGCCGGGGTGCCCGCCTGGTCGTGGGTGAAGGTCACCACGGCGGGGAGGAGGGGTCGCGCTCGAGCAGGGCGGCGCCGAGGGCGGCCTGGTCCCGCTCGGCGTGGTGCTGGCGGAGGTAGAGCGCGAGGTCGGCGCCCCGGCGCGCGTGCCGGGCCTCGTGGGCCAGCGGGCCGGGGCCGAGCGCGTGGGCCAGGCGCCGGGAGACCTCCTCCGCGGCGTCGGCGACCACCTGGCGCACCCGCGCGGCGAGCAGCGCCCCGTCGGCGCCGGTGGCCCGGCCGGCGTCGATCTCCGCGGCCGCGGCGACCAGCACCGACCGGGCGCCGGCCAGGGCGGCGTCGACCGCGCCGAGGTGCACCAGTGCCACCTGGTCGGGCTGCCGCCTGCGGCACTGGGCGTGCAGCCGGCGGGCGAGGCCGACCGCGCCGCCGTACCAGACCGCGGCCACGCCGGCGCCGCCCCAGGCGAAGCCCGGCCGGTCGAGGTACCAGCCGACCGGCCCGACCGGGGTGGCCGGCGCGGCATCGAGGGCGAGGGTCGAGGTGGTCACCTCGGCCAGGGCGTAGGCCGACCAGGCGCCGTCCTCGACCACCACGCCGGGCTGCCGGGTCGCCACCGAGAACATCGCCCGGTCGTGCTCGCCCACCCAGGCGGTGACCAGCCCGTGGGTCACGTCCCCGCCCAGCGAGCACCACGGCTTGCGCCCGGTCAGGCGCCACCCGGTGGGCCCGTCGGCGTCCCGCACCGCCTCGAGCCGGGCGTGCGGCGCCTCGGCGGCCCACACGCCGTACGACGCGCCGTCCTCGGCGCCCGCGCCTGCGGCCGGGTGGTCGTTCGCCTGGTCGTTCGCCTGGTCGAGCACCGCGAGCGCGTCGAGGTGCGGCTCCAGGACCCGGGCCACGGCGAGGTCGACCGCGGCGACCGTCGCCAGCTGCTCCCAGTGCTCGAGGGTCCGGCCGCCGCCGGGCAGGGGCGCGCGGCGGCCGACCCCGATCGACCAGGAGACCGCGTCGGCGACGGGTGCGCCGACCAGGGCCTCGGCGCCGGCGGCCAGGTCGGCGAGGTCGGCGAGGTCGTCGGCGTGACCTGCCGCCGTGCCCGGGGCGAGCTGGACGGGGACGGGCGCGGGGGCGGTGGCGTCGCCGGTCAGGGAGGTGGGCATGTCCCCACTGTGGGCGCTCGTCGCCGTCCCGGGTCCATCCCTGGGTACCCGACCGGGCCGGGGCGGGCGGGGTGCGATGAGCGGGGTGGGGCGGACCGGCGCGGGGCGGACCGGGTGGGCGTGTCCCGGGGTTCGCGTGCCGTGCAGGGCGCGCGGAGTCGGGGAATCCCCGCCCGGGCGGGGATTCCTGGGGCGGGTGGGGTCAGTGGGGCGCGGCAGCGCCCCGGCGGGAGGTGACGAGCGTCTTCACCGCGACGATCAGCGCGCCCAGCAGCGCGCCGACGAGGGCGGACGCGGTGGTGTTGACCAGCCAGCCGAGCACGACGCCGAGGACCGGGACGGCGTCGCGGACCGCGACCTCGAGGTGGTGGACGAGGTCGTACGGACCGCTGATCCCCAGGTCCTTGAGCCCGACCAGCTCGATGTGGCCGCCCACCCACAGCATCGCGGCCGTGCCGACCACGGAGATGACCGTCAGCACCTTCGGCATCGCGCGGACCAGCCCCGAGCCGAACCGGCCGGCGGCGCTGTCGGACCCGCGGCGCTCGACGAGGGCCAGGCCCAGGTCGTCCGTCTTCACGATCGCCGCGACCGCGCCGTAGACGACGACGGTGATGAAGAGCGCCACCACGACCAGGATGACCAGGCGGGAGAGGAACCCCTCCGAGGCGATCTCGTTGAGCGCGATCACCATGATCTCCGCCGACAGGATCAGGTCAGTGCGGACCGCACCGGAGACCACCTCGTCCTCGGACTTCTCCCGGGGGTCCTCGGCGTGGTGCGCCCCGTGGCCCAGCGCGTGCCAGACCTTCTCGGCGCCCTCGTAGCAGAGGTAGGCGCCGCCGAGCATCAGGATCGGCGTCAGCGCCCACGGCAGGAACTCGCTCAGCAGCAGCGCCGCCGGGAGGATGAACAGGAGCTTGTTGCGGATCGACCCGACCGCGATCCGCTTGATGATCGGTACCTCGCGCGCCGCGGCGAGCCCGCGGACGTACTGCGGGGTGACCGCCGCGTCGTCGACCACGACGCCGGCCGCCTTGGCCGACGCGCGCGCCGCGGCGGCCCCCACGTCGTCGACCGACGCCGCCGCGAGGCGGGCCAGCGCGGCCACGTCGTCGAGCAGGCCGAACAGCCCGGCGCTCATCGTGCGGTCCGTCGGGCGGCGAGGGCGGGGTGCGGGGAGGTCACGGCACCATCATGGCCCGAGAGGACGGGCCGATGTCGACCTCCGCCGGGTTCAGTCGGGCCGAGCCGCCTCGTCGAAGGCCGCGACCGCGCCCCGCAGGAAGCGGTGGACCACGGCGCGGTCGTGGTCGTCGAGGTCGGCGTCGAGCGCGGTCAGGTGGCCGAGCATCGGCCCGAGATGGGTCAGCACGTCGGCCCGGCCGTCGTCGGTGAGCTCGACGACCGTGCGCCGCCGGTCGGCGGGATGCGGGTGGCGCGCCACGTGGCCCTTGGCGCTGAGCCGGTCGACGACGCCGGTCGAGGCCGCCGTGCTCACCTCGAGCAGCCGGGCCAGCTCGGCGGGGCCCGCCGCCTCGCGCGCGAGGTGCTCCAGGGCCTGCATCTCGTGATCGTTGACGCCGAGCCGCCGGGCCAGCTCGTGGCGGTAGCGCGCGGAGGCGTCGACGAGGTCCCGGACCAGCTGCGCGGTCGGCGGGGGCTCGGGGGGGCGGGTGCCGATTTTCTTTCACCAACTTAACTACTAGGCTGCTGAACGACATCGTACCGCCGCACTCAGGAGCCCGCTGTGCCCGCACGCACCGACCCCACCAACCGACGCGCGACCGGTCCGGTCGTCGGTCTCGTGACCGGGCGACGTACGGCCGCGGTGGTCGCCCTCGTCCCGCTCCTGCTGGCGGTCCTCGCGATCCTGTTCCTCGGCGAGGGCGAGCGGACCCCGAGCTCGACCGACAACGTCCCGGCCGGCCTCGACTCGACCCTCGGGACCGAGCTGCGCGACGAGCTCCCCGCTGGGGACACCAGCGCGGCGGTGGTGGTGCTGACCGCCGACGAGGGCACCTTCGACCGCGCCGCTGTCCGCGCGCTCACGGGCCTGGCCGGCGACCTCGGCGCGGTGCCCGCCGGACCGGACGGGTCCGTGCAGGTGGCCGAGGACGGCACGGCGGCCCTGGCCGTGGTGCCGCTCGACAGCGGCTCGGCCACCGAGACCGCCACGGCCGTGGGCGACCTGCGCGACCGCATCGACGGGGCCGTCCCGGACGGCGTCACCGGCCAGGTCACCGGACCCGCCGCCGTGCAGGCCGACCTGGCCGCGGTGTTCGACGGGGCGGACTTCCGGCTGCTCGGCGCGACCGCGCTGGTGGTGGCGATCCTGCTGATCCTGACGTACCGCAGCCCGATCCTCTGGGTGATCCCGCTCGCGGTGGTCGGCGTGGCCGACCGGCTCGCCGCGGTGCTCTCGACCCAGGCCATGCAGGTCCTCGGCGTGGCCTGGGACGAGTCGACGGTGGGCATCCTCTCGGTGCTGGTGTTCGGTGCCGGCACCGACTACGCGTTGCTGCTGATCTCGCGCTACCGCGACGAGCTGAAGGTCGAGGAGTCGCGGCACCGCGCGATGGCGACCGCGGTGCGACGCACGGCCGAGGCGGTGGTCGCCAGCTCGGTGACCGTCCTGCTCGGGCTGCTGACCCTGCTGCTCTCCCTCGTGCCGACGACGCGCGGCCTCGGGCTGGCCTGCGCCATCGGCATCGTGATCGCCGCGACGTTCGCGCTCGTGGTGCTGCCGGCCGCCCTGGTCTGCTTCGGCCGGTGGGTGTTCTGGCCGCGCGTGCCGCGGGTGGGGCAGGCCGCGCTCGCCGACAGCGACACCGTCTGGCACCGCGTGGGCGACCGCGTCGCCCGCCGACCGGGCGCCTTCGTGGCCGGCACGCTGGTCGTGCTCGCGGTCCTGGCCTCCGGCGTCCTGCGCGTCGAGACCGGGCTCGGCACCGACGAGCAGTTCCTGCAGGAGCCGGAGGCGATCAGCGCCGCCACCCGGCTGGCGGAGTCGTTCCCGGCCGGCGTCTCGGACCCGGCGCAGGTGCTCACCCGGGCGCCCGCCGCGCAGGTGCTGACCGCGGTCGAGGGCGTGTCCGGCGTCGGTGCGGCCGAGGTCGCCCAGGAGGGCGCCGGTGTCGCCCAGCTCGACGTCGTCCTCGAGGCCGAGCCCGGCAGCGAGGAGGCGGCCGCGACCGTGGCCGGCCTGC
This sequence comes from Propionibacteriales bacterium, assembly GCA_038256225.1. Taxonomy (GTDB): domain Bacteria; phylum Actinomycetota; class Actinomycetes; order Propionibacteriales; family Nocardioidaceae; genus Nocardioides. The sequence goes on from JBBSKO010000115.1 coordinate 5,501, forward strand.
GCGAGGCCCTGTCCGGCTTCGACGACACCCACGTGACCGGCACCGAGGCCGAGGCGGTCGACGCGAAGGACGGTGCCGCCCGGGACCGGTGGCTGATCTTCCCGCTGATCCTGGTCCTCGTCCTGGGCGCGCTGCTGCTCCTGCTGCGCTCGGTGGTCGCCCCGGTGCTCCTGGTGCTCACGGTCGTGGCCACCTATGCCGCCGCGCTCGGGGCGTCCTGGTGGGTGTTCACCGGGCTGCTGGGGTTCAGCGCGATCGACACCGGGGTGCCGTTGTTCGCGTTCCTGTTCCTGGTCGCGCTCGGTGTCGACTACAACATCTTCCTGGTCACCCGGGCCCGTGAGGAGGCCGCGACCCACGGCTCGCGGCAGGGCATGCTGCGCGCGCTGGCGGCGACGGGCGGCGTCATCACCAGCGCCGGGATCCTGCTGGCCGCGGTGTTCGCGGTGCTCGGGGTGCTGCCCCTGGTGCTCCTGGCGCAGCTCGGCACGATCATCGGTGTCGGGGTCCTGCTCGACACCCTGGTGGTCCGGACCGTCCTGGTGCCGGCCCTGGCGGTACGGCTCGGCGACCGGTTCTGGTGGCCGGCCCGCCCGGGGCCCGCGGGCCCGTGAACCGCCGGGGTGCCGGGGGTGGGGGCCCGGTCAGGGCACGATGAGCACCATGACCTCTGCCGACCACCCCCGTGGACCGTCCCCGGACGCCGACGGAACCCCCGACCCCCAGCGGCCGCGCAGCACGCCGCAGGAGCGTCAGGACGACGCCGGCCCGGCCGGCGACGCTGACAGCGTCACGGCCTCGGCCCGTGCGCTCGACCCCGGCGCGATGGCCTCCGGCGTACGCCGCCTCTCGACGTGGACGCTGCGCCTGCTCGTCCTCGTGGTCGGCGCGATCCTGCTGGGGATGGTGGTCGGCAAGCTGTGGAGCATCCTGCTCCCGCTGGTGCTGGCGCTGGTGCTGACCACCGTCCTCGAGCCGCCGGTCCGGCTGCTCGAGCGGCGGTCCCGGCTCCCGCGGACGCTGGCCTCGGCCCTCGTGGTGGTCCTTTTCGTGGCGATCTTCGGCGGGATCATCTCGCTGCTGGCCCCGACGGCCAGCGACGAGGTGGTCGAGCTGTCGCTGAGCGCGTCGAAGGGGCTCACCGACCTCGAGTCCTTCGTGGCCGACCTGGGCGTGGGCGTGACCGACGCGCAGATCGAGTCCGTCGTGGCCTCCGCCCAGGAGCGGCTGCAGGCCAGCGCCGCCACGATCGCCTCGGGCGTCCTGGTGGGCCTCGGGGCGGTGGCCAACCTGCTGATCAACGCGGTGGTCACGCTCGTGCTGACGTTCTTCTTCCTCAAGGACGGCGGCCGCTTCCTGCCGTTCCTGCGCCGCTGGACCAGCCCCACCGCCGGTCACCACCTGATCGAGGTGACGACCCGGTCCTGGATCACGCTCGGCAGCTTCGTCCGCACCCAGGCGCTGGTCGGGCTGATCGACGCCTTCTTCATCGGCGCCGGCCTGCTGGTGCTCGGCGTGCCGCTGGCCCTGCCGCTGGCCGTGATCACCTTCCTGGCCGCCTTCGCGCCGATCGTCGGGGCGGTGACGGT
>JBBSKO010000116.1:0-7074 GCA_038256225.1 Propionibacteriales bacterium
ATCGCCAACTGGATGATCCCCGGCAAGATGGTCAAGGGCATGGGCGGCGCGATGGACCTCGTCCACGGCGCCCGCAAGGTGGTCGTGCTGATGGAGCACGTCGCCCGCGACGGCTCGCACAAGATCGTCGAGGAGTGCTCCCTGCCCTACACCGGGCGCGGCGTGGTCCAGCGGATCATCACCGACCTGTGCGTGCTCGACGTGACCGACGCCGGCCTGCGCCTGGTCGAGCTGGCGCCCGACGTCACGCTCGAGGAGGTCCGCGAGAAGACCGGCCCCGCGGTGCTCGCCGACTGACCGGGCAGCCGGCCAGCGACGCTAGTAGGGTGCCGCGCATGACCAAGTGGGAGTACCTGACCGCGCCGATCCTCACGCACGCGGCGAAGCAGATCCTGGACAACTTCGGGGCGGACGGCTGGGAGCTGGTGCAGGTCGCGCCGGGGATGAACCCGGAGAACCTGGTCGGCTACTTCAAGCGTCCGGTCGCCTGAGCCGTGGCGCACCCCGAGGAGGTCCTGGCCGGGCTCGGGCTGAGCGTGCCCGAGGTCGCGGCGCCGGTGGCGGCCTACGTGCCGGCCGTCCGCACCGGTGACCTCGTGCTCACCGCCGGGCAGCTCCCGTTGCGTTCCGGCGAGCTGCTGGCCACCGGCAAGGTCGGTGCCGGGGTGACCGAGGAGGAGGCGTACGCCTGCGCGCAGCAGTGCGCGCTGAACGCGATCGCCGCGGTGAAGTCGGAGATCGGCGACCTCGCGCTCGTGCGCCGGGTGGTCAAGGTGGTCTGCTTCGTGGCCTCGAGCCCGGACTTCACCGGCCAGCCGCGGGTCGCCAACGGTGCCTCCGAGCTGCTCGGTCAGGTCTTCGGCGAGGCCGGTGTGCACGCCCGCTCGGCCGTCGGCGTGCCGGTGCTGCCCCTCGACGCCCCCGTCGAGGTGGAGATCATGGTCGAGGTCGGGTGAGGATCCCGGTCCCGCCCGTCCGGCTCGGCCAGGACGTGGTCGACCTCGCGGCGGAGTACGCCGACGGTCGCCGCGAGCCGGTCGAGCCCCGGGACGCGGCGACGGTGGTGCTGACCCGCGGGGGGTCGCGGCCCGAGGCCGGTCCCGACGTCTACCTGCTGCGGCGGCAGACCTCCATGGAGTTCGCCGCGGGCATGTGTGTCTTCCCCGGGGGCGGCGTCGACCGCCGCGACTTCGACGCCGAGGTCGCCTGGGCCGGCCCGACGCCGCCGGAGTGGGCCGCGCGCCTGGACTGCGACGAGGACCTCGCCCGTGCCCTGGTCTGCACCGCGGTGCGGGAGACCTTCGAGGAGTCCGGCGTGCTGCTGGCCGGCCCCTCCCCGCACGAGGTCGTCGCCGACACCACGGGCGAGGACTGGGAGGCCGACCGGGTCGCACTGGAGACCCGCGAGCTGGCGATGACCGACTTCCTGACCCGGCGGGGCCTGGTGCTGCGGACCGACCTGCTCGGCGTCTGGGGCGCCTGGCTGACGCCCGTCTTCGAGCCCCGGCGCTACCGGACGTGGTTCTTCACCGCGGTGCTGCCCCCGGGCCAGCGCACCCGCGACGTCTCGACCGAGTCGTCGTCGGTGACCTGGATGCCGGCGCTGGGCGCGGTCGAGCAGGTCGAGGCCGGCGAGATGCTGATGATGCCGCCGACCTACTTGACCTGCCTCGAGCTGGCCGGGCACGCCGACCCGGGTGCGGTCCTGGCCGACGCCGTCGGGCGGCGCGTCACGATGCACACCCCGACCGTCGTCGAGCACCCCGCCGGCGGCCACACGCTGTCGGTGCCGGAGCACCAGCAGGCGGTGCTGCGCGCCCGTCACGGGGACGCGTGAGCGCCTCGTCCGGCTCCTCGTCGGGTTCCGGGTGGGCCGGGGGGTCGTTCGGTGCGCGCGGACGCTGCGTGCTCGCGCCGAACGCCGACGAGATGACCCTCGACGGCACCAACACCTGGGTGCTGCGCGAGCCGGGCTCCCGGCGCTCGGTGGTGGTCGACCCCGGCCCGTCGATGCTGGCCCACCTGGACGCCGTGGCGTCGTTCGCGCAGGTCGACGGTGGGCCGGGCGAGGTGGCGGCGGTGCTGCTCACCCACCACCACCTCGACCACAGCGAGGCCGCGCGGGAGTTCGCCGAGCGGGTCGGCTGCGGGGTCCGCGCGCTTGACCCCGCGCTGCGGCTCGGGTCGGAGGGACTCACCGACGGCGACGTCGTCGAGGTCGACGGGCTCGAGGTGCGGGTGGTGGCCACGCCCGGCCACACCGCCGACTCGCTGTCGTTCTGGCTGCCCGCCGAGGGCGCCGTGCTCACCGGCGACACCGTCCTGGGTCGTGGCACCACGGTCGTCGCGCACCCCGACGGGCAGCTGGGGGCGTACCTGGACTCCCTGGACCGGCTGCACGCCGTCGCCTCCGAGCACGGCATCACCCAGGTCTGGCCGGGCCACGGGCCCGTGCTCGACGACGCGCTCGGGGTGCTCGAGCACTACCGCGCACACCGCCACCAGCGCCTGGCGCAGGTCCGGAGCGCGCTCGCCGACCTCGGCCGTACGGCCGGCGACGTGCACCGGGACGACGGCCTGCCCCGCCAGGTGGTCGAGACGGTCTACACCGACGTCGACCCGGTCCTCTGGGGCGCGGCGGAGCTCTCGGTCCGCGCCCAGCTGGCGTACCTCGCGGGCTGACCCAGCGCGCTGTAACGCTGTGTTACCTCATCTGGTGAGGCGTCGTGGCGCCGCACCGGAGGAAGTAACACAGCGTTACAGCTGCGTGGGCCGGCGTCAGCGGGCGCGGCGGCCCAGGCGGTCGATGTCCATGATCACCACGGAGCGGGGCTCCAGGCGCAGCCAGCCGCGGGAGGCGAAGTCGGCCAGGGCCTTGTTGACGGTCTCGCGGGAGGCGCCGACCAGCTGGGCGAGCTCCTCCTGCGTGAGGTCGTGGTGGACGTGGATGCCGTCGTCGGCCGAGCGGCCGAACCGGTCGGCGAGGTCCAGCAGCGCCTTGGCCACGCGGCCCGGGACGTCGGAGAAGACCAGGTCGGCCACCACGTCGTTGGCCTTGCGCAACCGGCTGGCGAGCTGGGTGAGCAGCCCGCGGGCGACCGTGGGGCGGCCCTCGAGCCAGCGCAGCAGGTCGTCGTGGGAGAGCGAGGCGAAGCTGGTGTCGGTCACCGCGGTGACCGTCGCCGAGCGCGGGCCGGGGTCGAAGAGCGACAGCTCGCCGAACATCTGGCCGGGACCGAGGATGGCCAGCAGGTTCTCCCGGCCGTCCGCGGAGGTCCGGCCGAGCTTCACCTTGCCCTCCATGACGATGTAGAGCTTGTCGCCGGAGTCGCCCTCGTGGAACAGCACCTCGCCCCGGCGGAGACGGCTCTCGGCCATCGAGGTGTGCAGCGCAGCGGCTGCTTCGTCGTCGAGCGCGCTGAACAGCGGCGCCTGGCGCAGTACGTCGTCGTCCACGTGGTCCTCCTGACGCTCCCGGACATTCCGGCCGAGCATATCGAGTGCGGCATCTCACACGCGAATGCAGGGGCGAGCGGTGCCAGTGTGGCGCAGGTGACCCCGGTGGCGCAGGTCGGTCCGGCAACGTGGCCCGTCAGGTGCGGCGACGGGCCCTCGGCACCGCGCCGTAGTCTGGCCACCGTGAGCGCTCCCTCCCCGTCGGGCCCCCCGTCGCCCGCCGGTGGGCGGCCGTCGACCGCGCTGGTCCGGCGTGCCCGCAAGGTCGACCGCGCCCTCGCCGAGGCCTACCCCGACGCGCGGTGCGAGCTGGACTTCGCCGACCCCTTCGAGCTGCTCGTGGTCACGGTGCTCAGCGCGCAGACCACCGACCGGCGGGTCAACGCCACCCGGCCCACCCTCTTCGCGGCCTACCCCGACGCGCCGGCCATGGCGGCCGCCGACCGGGCCCACCTCGAGCAGATCCTCGGCCCGCTCGGTTTCTTCCGGGCCAAGACCGAGTCGCTGCTCAAGCTCTCCGCCGCCCTCGTCGCGGACCACGACGGCGAGGTCCCGCCCCGTCTGGAGGACCTGGTGAAGCTCCCTGGGGTCGGTCGCAAGACCGCCAACGTGGTGCTCGGCAACGCCTTCGACGTCCCGGGGATCACTGTCGACACGCACCTCGGGCGCCTGGCGCGCCGGCTGGGGTGGACCGAGGAGACCGACCCGGTCAAGGTCGAGCACGCCGTCGGTGCGCTGTTCCCGAAGCGGGACTGGACCATGCTCAGCCACCACCTGATCTGGCACGGGCGGCGCCGCTGCCACGCCAAGAAGCCGGCGTGCGGCGCCTGCCCGGTCTCGCACTGGTGCCCGTCCTTCGGCGACGGCCCCACCGACCCGGTCGCCGCGGCCGCGCTGGTCAAGACCCAGGGCCCCGCGTGAGGACCCGGACGACCCGGCTCACGGGCGCGCTGTCGGCCGCCGGCGCGGTCCTGGCGCTGGCCGGCGGCTGCGCGTCGGCCCCCGCCGAGGACGCGGTCGAGACGCTGCCCGAGGTGACGCTGCAGACCTTCGAGGCCCCGGGCCGGCAGGCCGGCGAGCAGCAGGGCGAGGTCTACCTGCCCGACCTGGAGGGCCCCGCGGTGGTCAACCTGTGGGCGTCGTGGTGCACCCCGTGCCGCGAGGAGCTGCCCGTCGCCGAGCAGTTCGCGCAGGACCACGGCGACCAGGTGCGGGTGCTCGGCGTGAACTACCTCGAGAGCCAGCCCGAGGAGGCGCGGTCGCTCGCGGAGGAGAGCGGGCTGACCTTCCAGCTGCTCCAGGACCCCGACGGTGCGCTCGACGGCTCGTCGCCCTTCCCGACCCTGCAGGGTCTGCCGTTCTGGGCCTTCGTCGACGCCGACGGCCGCGTGGTCCACCGCGAGTTCGTGGTCGTCGAGTCCGAGCAGCAGCTCGTCGACCTGGCCGAGGAGCACCTCGGGGTGCGCCTGTGAGTACGCCCGCGGGCCGCGCGCCCGAGGTCCCCGCGGGGATGCCGCCGTGGCTGCGCCCGGTCGCGGAGCGCGCCGGTGGGATCACCGTGCACGACCTGACCCGCTTCCTTCCGCCCGAGGACGCCGAGCCCCGCCGCGGTGCGGTGCTGATGCTCTTCGGCGAGGGCGAGCGCGGCCCCGAGCTGCTGCTGACCGAGCGTGCCCACGGCATGCGCTCCCACCCGGGCCAGGTCTCCTTCCCCGGCGGCGGGATCGACCCGGGCGAGAGCACGGCCGAGGCTGCGCTGCGCGAGGCGTGGGAGGAGACCGGGCTCGACCCGGCCGGCGTCGAGGTCTTCGCCGAGCTGCCCGAGCTCTGGCTGCCGCCCTCCAACTTCGCCGTCACCCCGGTGCTGGCGTGGTGGCGCGAGCCCGGCCCGGTCCATGTCGCGTCGCCCGACGAGGTGCACGCCATCCACCGGGTGGTCCTGCGCGAGTTGGTCGACCCTGAGCACCGGATCCGGGTCCGCGGGCCGTCGGGCTGGGTCGGCCCCGGCTACCTGATCGGCGACGACAAGGACGTCATCTGCTGGGGGTTCACCGCCGGCATCATCAGCCGGCTCTTCGACGTCGTCGGCTGGACCGAGGAGGTCGACGACGCCCCGATGCACGACCTGCCCGGCTACATGCTCGTCGGGCGCCGGGTCGACCGCGAGCCGGTGCGCGAGTCCCTGGAGGACGGATGAACCTGCTCGACTGGCTGCTGGTCGTCCTCGTCCTGGTCTACGCCCTCAGCGGTTACTGGCAGGGTTTCGTCACCGGGGCCTTCGCCACCGGCGGGCTGCTCCTCGGCGGCCTGCTCGGCGTCGTCCTGGCCCCGCTCGCGCTGGGCGACGCCGACCCGTCGCTGCTGGTCTCGCTCGGCGCGCTGTTCATCGTCATCCTCGCGGCCTCGCTGGGACAGGCGCTGTTCCAGTACGCCGGGGCGAGGCTGCGCGACAAGATCACCTGGCAGCCTGCGCGCGCCCTGGACGCGGCCGGCGGCGCCGCGCTCAGCGCGATGGCCGTCCTGATCGTGGCGTGGGCGCTCGGCGTCGCGGTCTCCGGCTCACGGATCGGCTCGGTGACGCCGCTGGTGCGCGACTCCGCGGTGCTGGGACGCGTCGACCAGGTCGTCCCGACCCAGGCGACGGCCGCGCTGCAGGCCTTCAACAACGTGGTCGGGGCCAGCTTCTTCCCGCGCTACCTCGAGCCCTTCGCCCCCGAGCGGATCGTCGAGGTCGGGCCCGGGCCGAAGCGGCTGCTGCAGGACCCGGACGTCGTGGACGCGGAGCAGAGCGTGCTGAAGGTGCGCGGCGACAACGTCTGCGGCCGCGGCGTCGAGGGCAGCGGGGTGCTGTACGCCCCGGGGCGGCTGATGACCAACGCCCACGTGGTGGCCGGCGTCTCCCAGCCGACGGTCGAGATCGGTGGCACCACGGTGGGGGCCAGCACGGTCTACTACAACGCCGACCTGGACGTGGCGGTGCTCGCCCTCGACAGCGGGGGGACGCCGACCCTCGACCTCGAGGAGGGCGCCCGCCCGGGCGACGGCGTCGCCATCGTCGGGTACCCCGAGGACGGCCCGTACGACGTGCAGCCCGGCCGGATCCGGGCCGAGCAGCGGCTCCGCTCGCCCGACATCTACGGCGAGGGAGCGGTGATCCGCGAGGTCTACTCCCTGCGCGGGCTGGTGCGCCCCGGCAACTCCGGCGGCCCGGTCCTCGACTCCGAGGGCGACGTGGTCGGCCTGGTGTTCGCGGCGTCGGTGACCGACGCCGACACCGGGTACGCCCTGACCGCGGCGCAGGTGACCCGCAGTGCCGAGCTCGGCACGCAGAACACCGCGGCCGTCAGCACCGGCGACTGCGCCGCCTGAGACCGCCGGTCAGCCTTGGTCAGGGCTGCGTCAGCGTTTGCCCTTGAGGGCCTTGGGGATCTCGCGGCCCTGGGCGATCGCGCGCTCGGGGGGCCCGACCTTCTGGAGCTTCTTGTACCCGATCAGGCCCAGACCGGCGGCGACCAGGACGTAGAAGCCGAAGACGATCAGGAAGGCCCAGTGCAGGGCCAGGCCGTCGCCGTTCCAGTTGATGAAGAACGCGATCGCGATCGAGAGCATGATGATCGC
>JBBSKO010000117.1:0-6915 GCA_038256225.1 Propionibacteriales bacterium
ACCCGGCAGACCGGGCATGCCCGGCATGCCGGGCAAGCCGGGCAGGCCGCCGCCCCGGGCCATCTGCGGCATCATCTTGCGCGCCTGGAAGAAGCGGTCGACGAGCTGGTTGACGTCCATCACCGCGCGGCCCGAGCCCTTGGCGATCCGGGCGCGTCGCGAGCCGTCGATCATCTTCGGGTTGGCCCGCTCGGCCGGGGTCATCGACTGGATGATCGCCTGGATCCGGTCGATCTCGCGCTCGTCGAAGTTCTCGAGCTGCTCGCGGAACTGGCCCATCCCGGGCAGCATCCCCATGATCTTCGACATCGACCCGAGCTTGCGGACCTGCTGCATCTGCTCGAGGAAGTCGTCGAGGGTGAACTCCGCCCCGCCCTGGCCGGACAGCTTCTGGGCGGCCTTGAGGGCCTGGTCGGAGTCGAAGGTCTTCTCGGCCTGCTCGATCAGGGTCATCACGTCGCCCATGTCCAGGATGCGCGAGGCCATCCGGTCCGGGTGGAAGACGTCGAAGTCGGTGAGCTTCTCGCCCGAGGAGGCGAACATGACCGGGCGACCGGTCACCGAGCGGATCGAGAGCGCGGCGCCACCGCGCGCGTCGCCGTCGAGCTTGGTCAGCACGACGCCGTCGAAGCCGACGCCCTCGAGGAAGGCCTGGGCGGTGGTGACGGCGTCCTGGCCGATCATCGCGTCGACGACGAAGAGGACCTCGTCGGGCTGCACCACGTCGCGGATGTCGGCGGCCTGCTGCATCAGCTCCGCGTCCACGCCGAGCCGGCCGGCGGTGTCGACGATGACGACGTCGTGCAGCGTGCGGCGGGCCTCGGCCATCGCGTCGCGGGCCACGCCGACAGGGTCGCCGACGCCGTTGCCGGGCTCCGGGGCGAAGACCGTGACGCCGGCGCGCTGGCCGTTGACCTGCAGCTGGTTGACGGCGTTCGGCCGCTGGAGGTCCGCGGCGACCAGCATCGGCGAGCGGCCCTGGTCCTTCAGCCACAGCGCGAGCTTGGCGGCGAGCGTCGTCTTGCCGGCGCCCTGGAGCCCGGCGAGCATGATGACGGTCGGGCCGTTCTTGGCGAAGCGCAGCCGGCGGGTCTCCCCGCCGAGGATCCCGACGAGCTCCTCGTTGACGATCTTGACGATCTGCTGCGCCGGGTTCAGCGCCCCACTGACCTCCTCGCCGCGCGCGCGGTCCTTGACCGCGGCCACGAACTCACGCACCACGGGCAGCGCCACGTCGGCCTCGAGCAGCGCGATGCGGATCTCGCGGGCCGTGGCGTCGATGTCGGCCTCGGAGAGGCGTCCCTTGCCCCGGAGGTTCTTGAAGGTGTCGGCGAGGCGGTCGGAGAGTGTGGCGAACACGGAGCTTCCTCAAACGATCGGTGGGGAGGTCCCGGGGCCGGGACCGGCCCGCCGGGGCGGAGGCCCCAGCCTAACCGGGACGGGTCAGTGCGGCCCGTACGGCGTGGGCCGCCTCGGCGGCCCTCGTGTCCGAGAGCACCCCCGCGGACTCCTCCTGCAGGTAGAACACGTCGACGGCCTGCGGCCCGAGCGTGTCGAGGTGGGCCGAGCGGACCGTGACGCCGAGCGCGGCGAGCGCCCGGCACACCAGCCAGACCACGCCGGGGCGGTCTGCGGCGCGTACCTCGAGCACGGTGGCGTGCTCGCTGGCCTCGGGGCGCACGACCACGGCCGGCTCCAGCGCGCCGCCCGCGACGCGGCGTAGCCGGGCGACCGGGTCGATCCGGCCGTCCACCACGGCCTCGTACCGCTCGCGGAGCACCGCGGGGTCGAGGTGCTCGTCGCCGACCTCCCAGACGCAGACGCCGTACTCCCCCTGCGACCAGATCCGCGCCGCCCGCACCGGCACCCGCTGCAGGGCCAGCGCCGCCGCGACGTCGGCCAGCAGGCCGACGCGGTCCCGGGCGATGGTGGTGAGGCGGCAGCCGTCGGTGACGACGGTCTTCTGCACGACCAGCTCGCCGCGCGTCGCCTCCTCCGGTACGGCCACCTCGTCGGTGGTGATCGCGGGCAGGGCCGTGCCGGCGTCGAGCGCGGTCAGGCCACGGCGGGCGAGGTCCTGGATCAGCCCGGCCCGCCACGAGCTCCACGCCTTGGTCGAGGTCGCCTTGGCATCGGCCTCGGTGAGCGCCCGCAGCAGCTGCAGCGACTCGGCGTCGCCCATCCGGTCGGTCACCAGCGCCACGGTCGCGGGGTCGTCGGGGTCGCGCGTGGTCGCGGTCTCGGCGAGCAGGAGGTGCCAGCGCACCAGCCGCGCGACGAGGTCCACCGCGTCCGGGGCGAACCCCATCCGGGCTGCCACCGCGCGGGCGATCGGCTCGCCGGCGACGCTGTGCTCGGTCAGGCCCCCCTTGCCGATGTCGTGCAGCAGGGCCGCCACCACCAGGACGTCGGGGCGCGAGACGAACCGGATCAGCCCGGCGGCCTCGACGCAGGTCTCGACCACGTGGCGGTCGACGGTGAAGCGGTGCACGGTCGAGGCGTGCGGGAGCAGGCGGATGCGCTCCCACTCGGGCAGCACCTGCGCCAGGGCCCCGGTCTCCTCCAGGGTCTCCCAGACCCCGAGCATGCCCCGGCCGGCGGCGAGCAGGCGGACCAGCGCCTGGCGGGCCTCCGCGGGCCAGGGGTCGGGCAGCGCCGCCCCCTCGCGAGCCAGGCGGGCCGCGGTCGGCGGCGCCAGCACGACGTCGCGCTCGGCGGCCTCGGCGGCGGCGCGCAGCAGCAGGACGGGGTCGTCCTCGGGGCGGGCGCCGGCGTCCAGCACGACCTCGCCGCGGGCCAGGGCCAGGCCCGGCGCGATCGGGTGGAGATCGGGCCGGCGGGCGCGTCGCGTGGAGGTCGGCCGGGTCAGCACGTCCTCGACCCGGCGCCAGGTGAGGCGTGAGAGGTGGGTGACGCGTCGCCCGAGCTCCCGGACGTGGTGCTGCGCGGCCCGGTCGTCGGCGAGCCCGAGCCCGGCGGCGACGGCCGCCCAGGTCTCCGGGACCACGCGGTCGCTGGCCCGCCCGGCGGCCTCCTGGACCAGGTCGCGCACGTCCAGCATGGTGCGCCGGCAGCGCTCGAGGTCGGCGTGCGGCACGTCCACGAGCCACGTCGCGCCCAGCGCCCGCAGCACGCCGGCGTCGCGCAGGCCGCCCTCGGACTCCTTGAGGTCGGGCACCGAGAGGTGGGCCAGCTCCCCCATCAGCTCGTGGCGCTTGACCACCAGCCGCCGCAGCGCCGGCAGCCGCTCGCGGGCCCCGCGCCGCCAGGCGGCGAGCAGCTCGGTGCGCAGCCGCACCGTGAGGTGCGGGTCACCCGCGACGTGCCGCAGGTCCAGCAGGCCCAGCGCCACCTTGAGGTCGGCGCCCGCGGCCTCCAGCATCTCGCTGACGCTCCGCACGGAGTGGTCCAGCGCGGTGCCGGAGTCCCACAGCGGGTACCAGACGTCGGAGGCGACCTGGCCCGGGTCGACGACGTCCTCGTGGACGAGCACCACGTCGAGGTCGGAGTACGGGGCCAGCTCGCCGCGTCCGTAGCCACCGACCGCGATCAGGGCCATGCCCTCCTCGGGTCCACCGGCGCCCTCGTAGGCCTCGCGGCAGCGCCGGTCGGCGGCGTCGGTGCGCACGCTCCGGTCGGCCGCGGTCACCGGGGGTAGCGCGCCGGGTCGTGCTCCGCGGGGACGCCGCGCGCCGGCCCGGCTGGGCTCACAGGGCCTCGACGTCGCGCTCGCCGGTACGGACCCGCACCACCGAGTCGACCGGGGAGACCCAGACCTTGCCGTCACCGATGCGCCCGGTCTGCGCACCCTGCTCGACCGCGCCCACCACGGCCACGACATCGGCGTCGTCGACCACGACCTCGATCCGGATCTTGGGCACGAGCGCGACGTCGTACTCCGCGCCGCGGTAGACCTCGGTGTGGCCCTTCTGCCGGCCGTAGCCGCTGACCTCGCTGACGGTCATCCCCGTGACCCCGACGGACTCCAGGGCGACGCGGACGTCCTCCCACTTGTGCGGCTTGACGACGGCGGTGACCAGCTTCATGCGGTGCTCCTGTCAGGTGGGGCGGGGTGTGCGGGTGGGGGATCACGGTAGGGCACGCCTGACGCCGGACGGCCCGGCCGCCGTGGGGCGACCGGGCCGTACCGGCGTGGGTCCCGCTAGAGCGCCGAGACGTCCCGGTCGCCGGTGCGGACCCGGACGACGGCGTCCACGGGCGAGACCCAGACCTTGCCGTCACCGATCTTGCCGGTCTGCGCGGTCTTGATCACGATCTCGACCACGTCGTCGGCGTCACCGTCGTCGACGACGATCTCGACGCGGATCTTGGGCACGAGCGCGATGTCGTACTCCGCACCGCGGTAGACCTCGGTGTGGCCCTTCTGCCGGCCGTAGCCGCTGACCTCGCTGACGGTCATCCCGGTGACGCCGAAGGTCTCGAGCGCCTCGCGGACGTCTTCCCACTTGTGCGGCTTGATCACCGCGGTCACGAGCTTCACGTCCGGGCTCCCGTGTTCGGGGCGGCCGCCGTGGCACCGGCCACCACGCTGGACTTCACGCCGCCGCCGACCCCGGTGTGCAGGTCGTAGGCGCTCTCACCGTGCTGCGAGAGGTCCGCACCGCCGACCTCGTCCTCCTCGTCCATGCGCCAGCCGAGGGTGAACTTGATGGCCAGGGCGATGACCAGGGTGAGCACCCCGCTGTAGCCGACCGCGACGAGCACGCCGAGGACCTGGGCGACCAGGGAGTCGGTCCCGCCGCCGTAGAAGAGGCCGTCGACCCCGCCCGCGCCCTCGCTGGTGGAGAAGAACCCGATCAGCACGGTGCCGGCGATGCCGCCGACGAGGTGGACGCCGACGACGTCGAGCGAGTCGTCCAGGCCCAGCTTGAACTTCCAGCCGACCGCGACGGCGCAGAGCGCACCGGCGATGACGCCGATGGCCAGCGCACCCTCGATGTCGACCGCACCGGCGGCCGGGGTGATGGCCACCAGGCCGGCGACGATGCCCGACGCGGCGCCCAGGGAGGTCGCCTTGCCGTGCATCAGGCGCTCGATGACCAGCCAGCCGAGGATGGCGGCCATCGTGGCCAGCGTCGTGTTGGCGAAGGTGCGGCCGGTCTCGGAGTAGAACTGCTGCAGGAAGGCGTCCGGGTCGTCCTCGAAGGTGCTGCCGAAGACGATCGAGCCGACGTTGAAGCCGTACCAGCCGAGCCACAGCATGCCCGCACCGAGCATGGTCAGCGTCAGGTTGTGCGGACGCATCTTGTCCTTGGGCCAGCCGACCCGCTTGCCGATGACCACGGCCAGGACGAGAGCGGCGATACCGGCGTTGATGTGGACCGCCGTGCCACCGGCGTAGTCCTGCGCGCCGATCCGGCCGCAGATGAGCGAGTCGTCGGTGCAGCTGAAGACCATGTGGGCCATCGGGAAGTAGACCAGCACCGCCCACAGCGGGATGAACAGCACCCAGGCCGAGAACTTCACCCGGTCTGCGATCGCGCCACTGATCAGCGCGACGGTGATGATCGCGAAGGTCATCTGGAACATCACGTAGATGTAGTCGCTGGTCTCGACGCCGTTGAGCATCACCAGCGCGAACGGGTCGGCGAAGAACGTGCCGTTGCCGCTCCAGCCCATCGACCAGCCGACGGCGACGTAGAGGATGCCGACGATCGCCGCGGCGATGAAGGACATCATGATCATGTTGAGCACTGACTTCGAGCGGGACATGCCGCCGTAGAACAGCGCGAGTGCCGGGACCGTCATCATCAGCACGAACGCGGTCGCCACGAGCATGAAGGCGTAATAGCCGTCCACAGGACCTCCATGGAATGGGGTGTCTCGGGCAGGCGTCCGTCCCGGGACTTCACTGTCCCCCGGGCCCACCCCGTTGTCGGCACACTGTGTCCAGCCCAGATTTCGGGGTCGCCCGCACCTCGTTGCGCCCCGGTAACGACCTACGCCGTGGTGTTACGAACGCGTTTCGTCGCACCCCCGGGAGGATGAGGGCGCCTCGCGGGTCGGCACAAAGCCGTCGTACCGGCGCAATTGCGCTGTTGTGACCGATTACCCGTCGGCAACCCTGCATCAACCACGCAATTGCGCCGTTCCGACCACCCGCGGCCGTCGCGACCGCCGGGCCGACCGGGTCAGCCGAGCAGCGCGTCGACGAAGGCGCCGGCGTCGAAGGGGGCGAGGTCGTCGGCGCCCTCGCCCAGGCCGACCAGCTTGACCGGGACACCGAGCTCGCGCTGCACGGCCACCACGATGCCGCCCTTGGCGGACCCGTCGAGCTTGGTCAGCACGATGCCCGTGACGTCGACGACGTCGGAGAAGACGCGGGCCTGGATCATCCCGTTCTGGCCGGTGGTGGCGTCGAGGACCAGCAGCACCTCGGTGACCGGCGCCTGCTTCTCGATCACGCGCTTGACCTTGCCCAGCTCGTCCATCAGGCCCTGCTTGTTCTGCAGCCGACCGGCCGTGTCGACGATGACGGTGTCGGCGCCGGTCTCGACGCCCTGGCGCACCGAGTCGAAGGCGACGCTGGCCGGGTCGGTCCCCTCGGGACCGCGGACGACGTCGACGCCGACCCGCTCGCCCCAGGTCGCGAGCTGCTCGACGGCGGCGGCGCGGAACGTGTCGGCCGCCCCCAGCACGACCGAGCGGTCCTCGGCGACGAGGATGCGCGCGATCTTGCCGACGGTGGTGGTCTTGCCGGCGCCGTTGACGCCGACGACCAGCACGACGCCGGGGCGCCCGTCGTCACCGCTCACCTTCAGCCGGCGGTCCAGTCCCTCGCCGGGGTCGACGAGGTTGACCAGCTCCTCGCGCAGCACCGTGCGGGCCTCGGCGGCGGTGCCGCCCTCGACACGCATCCGGGTGCGGAGCCGGTCGACGAGCTCCTGCGTGGGC
>JBBSKO010000118.1:0-6913 GCA_038256225.1 Propionibacteriales bacterium
GCGTTGCTTCATGATCGAGATCACCGCCCTGGGGTCGCTGCGGGCCGTGGCCGTGCACGGGTCGGTGTCCCGGGCCGCCGAGGTGCTCGGGTTCACCCCGAGCGCGGTCAGCCAGCAGGTCAAGCGGCTGGAGCGCCAGGTAGGCGTACCGCTCCTGGAACGGGTCGGGCGCGGGGTCATCGTGACCCGCGCCGGGCGCTACCTCGTCGACGCGGGGGTCCGCGTGCTCGACGACCTGGAGGCCGTCGAGGCCGGGCTGCACCGCCAGACCGGGGCGGTAGCCGGCCACCTGCGCCTGGGCGTGTTCTCGACCGCCACCCGCGGCCTGGTCGCCCCCGTCGTGCGCGAGCTGCTCGCGGCGCACCCGCTGCTGACCCTCAGCGTCACCGAGCTGGAGCCCTGGGACAGCATCGACCTCGTCGCCGCCGGCCAGCACGACGTCGGGGTGGTGCACACCTGGGGCGACGTCCCGCTGGACGTGCCGGACCACCTCGTACGCACCTCGGTGGCCCACGACGTCGCCGACGTCGTGTGCCACCGCGACCACCCGCTGGCCGGGCGGGACCGGGTCAGCCCGGTCGACCTGGTCGGCGAGGCGTGGATCGCGACGCCGGAGGGCACGATCTGCCGGCAGTGGCTCAGCCGGATGTACGACGGCACCGGGGCGCTGCCGCGGATCGCCCACGTCTCGATGGAGTTCGAGTCGCACCTCGCCCTGGCGCGCGCCGGGCTCGGGATCGCGCTGGTCCCGCGACTCGGGCGCTCCGTGCTGGGGGACGACCTGGTCGCGGTGCCGGTCCGCGACCCGGTGCCGACCCGCGACGTGGTTGCCGTGCACCGCCGGAGCATGGCCGACTCCCCGGCGGTCGCGGCGGTGCTGGTCGCGCTGGCGGGCACCTCGGGGCGCCGCGACTGACCGCCCGGAGCGCCGGGATCGTCACCTGGAGGCGCCGGAACCGTCATCTCGGCTGTCCGCGAGCGTCATCTCGGCGGGCTGGAGGAGGTCGCGGGCCAGCATCGTCGCGCCGGCGACCGCGGCCGGCATCACCGCCACCGCCCCCAGCGGCACCAGGAAGCACGCCTGGGTGGCCAGGCCGAAGCCCCACACCGTCGTACGCCGGCGACGCAGCAGCTCCTTACGGGCCTGCCGGTCCAAGCCCCGCGCCTCGAGCGGCCGGGCGAGCAGCTCGGCGGCGAGCAGGCGGCCGCCGAGCGCCAGGCCCACGAACAGCGCGGTCAGGGTGCCGACGACCGGGACCAGGCCGACGACGAGCAGCAGCACGCCGACCAGCAGACCGGTCGCCGCGAGCGCCAGGCCGTCGCGCACCGAGCGCCACCACGGCATCCCGTCCCCGTCCGGGGCGTCGCCGAGCTGCTCCTCGACCGCGGCCCAGATCCGCTCGTAGAACGGGTCGCCGACCGCCAGCGTCAGACCGGTGAACACCACCGTCGACAGCAGGACGGCGCCGAGCACGACCGCCGCCGCGAGCAGCACGC
Organism: Propionibacteriales bacterium; assembly: GCA_038256225.1. Classification (GTDB taxonomy): domain Bacteria; phylum Actinomycetota; class Actinomycetes; order Propionibacteriales; family Nocardioidaceae; genus Nocardioides. The sequence goes on from JBBSKO010000118.1 coordinate 1,498, forward strand.
GTACCAACGGACGCCAGGGGTCGCCCCAGTCGTCGGCGAAGGGCGTGGACCACGCGGCGAGGTCGTCCACCTGCCACAGCAGCGCGGCGAGCGCCCCCAGCAGGGCGGCCAGGACGAGGGCGGCCGGCACCACGCCCAGCAGCATCAGCCGCGGGCGGGTGCGCCAGAGGCCGAGCCCGCGCAGCAGGTACGCCGGCCCGCTCACCGGCGTCAGAACAGCGCCGACGCCAGCGCCTGGCGGCCCTTCATCACCCGCGGGTCGGCGTTGCCGACCGCGGCGAAGAGCCCGACGAGGTGGTCGCGGGCCGCGTCGCGCTCGGCGCCGGCGGAGCGGCGCACGAGCTCGACGAGGCGGGCGAAGGCGTCCTCGACGTGACCCCCGGCGAGGTCGAGGTCGGCGACCAGGGTCTGCGCGGCGACGTCGTCGGGAGCCGCGGCCGCCGCGGCGCGGGCCTCGCCGAGGTCCACGCCGTCGGTGCGCTGCAGGATCTTCGCGCGGGCGAGCCCGGCGACGGCCTCGGTGTCGGCCGGGTTGGCATCGACCAGCTTCTGGTACTCCACCACCGCGCCGGCGGCGTCGCCGGCCATCAGGGCGTCCTCGGCCGGAACGAAGCGCGGGTCGACGGCGTCGACGTCCGGCTCGGCGCCAGGGTCGGTCGGGGCGGCGGCGCCGGCGCCGGCGCGGGGCTGGTGCCGGCCGGTGATGCCCTGGGTGGTCAGCTGCTGGCCGAGCTGCTGCAGCAGGGTGCGCAGCTCCTCGGCACCGAGCAGGCCGGGGATGGGCTGGGTGGCCGGACGGCCCTCGAGGATGACCAGCAGCAGCGGCACCTGCGGGATCTGCATCGCCTGGGCGATCTGCGGGGAAGCGTCGATGTCGACCAGCCCGGCCAGGAAGCGGCCGTCGTAGTCGGCGACCGCGGAGGCGACGTCGTCGGCCATGGTCGCGCTCTCGGGCGACTCGCTGGGGCTGTAGAACACCAGCAGCACCGGCGCGGTCATCGAGGCCTCGACGGTGGCCTGGAAGCTCTCCTCGGTGACGTCCACGGCGTACGCCGACGCGCGTCCCGCGCCCGCCGGGGCGCCGGGCGCTCCAGCGCCACCTGTGGCACCGGCGGGTGTCGTCGGCGCCGGGCGCTTGAGGGCGGAGAGGTCGATGGCCCCGGGACGGCTGAACGGCTGCTGCGTCATGCCCCCGATCCTAGGGAGTGCCGGTCCCGGCCCGGAGACGGGCACCGTTCCGCACCCCCGCGCCAGCTGTAACGCTGTGTTACTTCCTCTGGTGCGGCGTCACGACGCCGCACCAGAGGAAGTAACACAGCGTTACAGCGGGGGGTGGGACTCAGAAGTCGCCGGCCGCGGCGCGGACCGGGCGGAGGAGCGCCGAGAGGTCGGCGAGGGCCCCGGGGTCGAGCGCGTCCAGACCGAAGTCGCCCGCGACCAGCTCGGCGGTGGCCCGCTCGACCACCGCGCGTCCCTCGTCGGTGATCTCGGCGAGCACCGCGCGCCGGTCGTCGGGATGCGGGCGGCGCGCCAGCAGGCCGGCGTCCTCGAGCCGCCGCACGATCGAGGTGACCGAGGTGGGGTGGACCTGGAGCCGCTCGCCCATCTTGCCCAGCGGCAGCGACCCGCGGGAGGAGAAGACGAGCAGCACCAGGGCCTCGTACCGGGCGAAGGTCAGGCCGTGGGGCTTGAGCAGCGAGTCGAGACGGGCCAGGACCAGCTGCTGGGTGCGCATCAGCGAGGTCACCGCGTGCATCGCGGGCACGCCCTCCCAGCGGCGGCCCCACTGGCGCGCCGCCTCGTCGATCGGGTCGAAGGGCAGGCTCACGTCAGTTGACCATCCGTCCGCGCAGGCCGGAGCGCTGCACGACCCGCTGGATCGCCAGGTCGCGCGCGTCGGGGTCGCCGACGTAGCGGATGTCGCGCAGGCCCTGCTCCTGGGCGGCGGACTCGAAGACGAAGTGGCCGAACCCGAGCAGCCGCCCGTGCAGCGGCTTCACGACGCTGATGTCCAGGATCCGGGCCAGCGGCATCGTCGCGAGGTGCTGCGAGAGCACGCCGTGCACCCGGAAGACCCGCATGTTGGTGATCACGAAGCGGTCCCGCGCGTGGCCGATCGCGAGCCAGGCGGCGTGCAGCAGGACCAGCAGCGCGAGGACCAGCACGAGGCCGGCCAGGTCGATCAGCACGAAGGGCACCGTGCACAGCATGACCAGCGCGACCACGGCCTCGACGAAGGGACGCACGTAGGCGACCCAGTGCCGCCGGACCTCGTCGACGATCACCTCCCCCTCCTCACGGAGCAGGTGGCGGCCGATCCTGGGGTCGGTGACCGAGGTGAGCAGACCCACCGGGCCTAAGCCACCTCGGCGAAGAAGTCCATCGCGGAGGTGAAGACCTGCTCGGTCAGGCCCCAGATCGCGCCGACGGCGGCGGACGAGGAGTCGGCCATGCCCTGGGGGTCGTTGAGCAGCCAGAAGCCGAGGAACAGCACGAGCAGGACCAGCCCGACCTTCTTCATCGCGCCATCCTCCACGTCGTCGGCCCCCGGTGGGCACGGCTCGAGGACCTTCCTAGCAGCCGCGGGCGCGAGGAGGTGGGAGGCGCGCGTCAGGTGCGGTCGGCGGGACCCGCCGTACGGGGGGAGGCCGCCCAGGCCGCCAGCAGCTCGTCGGCAGCGGCGTACGGGTCCTGCCGCCCGGCGGCGACCCCGGCAGCGAGCCGGTCCAGGTCCTCCCCGGGCGCACCCCGCCCGGACGCGGCCTCCCACCGCTCGCGCAGCGTGGTGAGCGCGAGCGCCTCGACCTCCTCGCGCGCGCGGCGCAGCCGGCGGCGTCCGGCCTCGCCCGAGCGCTCGGAGACGGCCCGGTGCTCGTCGAGGGCGGCGACGACGGCGTCGATGCCCTCGTCGCGGGAGGCGACGGTGGTGAGCACCGGCGGGCGCCACGCCTCGGGGTCACGCCCGGCCAGGCCGAGCGCGGCCTCGAGGTCGCGGCGGACCCGGTCGGCGCCGTCGCGGTCGGCCTTGTTGACGACGTAGAGGTCGCCGATCTCCAGGATGCCCGCCTTGGCGGCCTGGACGCCGTCCCCCATGCCCGGGGCGAGCAGGACCACCGTGGTGTCGGCCAGGCCGGCGACCTCGACCTCGCTCTGACCCACGCCCACGGTCTCGACGAGCACCACGTCGCAGCCGGCAGCGTCCAGGACGCGCAGCGCCTGCGGCGTGGACCAGGCCAGGCCGCCGAGGTGGCCGCGGGAGGCCATCGAACGGATGTAGACGCCCTCGTCGAGGGCGTGGTCGCCCATCCTGACCCGGTCCCCGAGCAGCGCCCCGCCGGAGAACGGCGAGGACGGGTCGACCGCCAGCACCCCGACCCGACGGCCGGTGGCGCGGAACCGGCGGACCAGGGCGTTGGTGGTCGTCGACTTGCCCACGCCCGGGGGGCCGGTCAGGCCGACCACGTGCGCGCGGCCGGTCAGCGGCGCCAGCGCCGCCATCACCTCGCGCAGCAGCGGCGAGGCGTCCTCGACCAGCGAGACCAGCCGGGCCACGCACCGCTGGTCGCCCGCACGGGCGCCCGCCACCAGCGCAGCCACGTCGGGCGCACGGCGGCCCCCGCCCCGGGGGCGGGGGCCGCCGACCGACACCTCAGGCAGAGGGCACCTTCACGATCAGGGCGTCGCCCTGGCCACCGCCGCCGCAGAGCGCGGCCGCACCGGTGCCACCGCCGCGGCGCTTCAGCTCCAGCGCGAGGTGCAGCACCAGGCGGGCGCCGGACATGCCGACCGGGTGGCCCAGCGCGATCGCCCCGCCGTTGACGTTGACCTTGTCCAGGGAGATCTCCAGCGCACGGGCGGACTCGATGCCGACGGCGGCGAAGGCCTCGTTGAACTCGACGAGGTCGAGGTCGGCCGGGCTGATGCCCTCCTTCGTGCAGGCCTTCGCCGTGGCGTTGGCCGGCTGCATCTGCAGGGTGGAGTCGGGGCCGGCGACCATGCCGTGGGCACCGATCTCGGCCAACCACTCCAGGCCGAGCTCCTCGGCCTTGGCCTTGCTCATCACGACGACCGCGCAGGCGCCGTCGGAGATCTGGGACGCGCTGCCCGCGGTGATCGTGCCGTCCTTGGCGAACGCCGGGCGCAGCTTGCCCAGCGACTCCGCCGTGGTGTCTCCCCGCACGCCCTCGTCCTGGCTGACCACGACCGGGTCGCCCTTGCGCTGCGGGATCGAGACCGGGACGACCTCGTCGTCGTAGAGGCCGTTCTTCCACGCCGCGGCCGCCCGCTGGTGCGAGTCCGCGGCGTACTGGTCCTGCTCGGCCCGGGTCAGCTGCAGGCCGGCGGCGTTGCACTGCTCGGTCAGGGCGCCCATCGCCTGCTGGGTGGTCTGGTCGTAGAGCGCGTCGTAGGCCATCGAGTCGACCAGCGTGGTGTCGCCGTACTTGAAGCCCTCCCGCGACTTGGGCAGCACGTGCGGCGAGCCGGTCATCGACTCCATGCCGCCGGCCACGATCACGTCGGCCTCGCCGGCGCGGATCATCTGGTCGGCCGTGGCGATCGCGTTGAGGCCCGAGAGGCAGACCTTGTTGACGGTGATCGACGGCACCGAGAGCGGCAGGCCTGCGGCGATCCCCGCCGTACGCGCCGGGTTCTGCCCGGCCCCGGCCAGGATGACCTGGCCCATGATCAGGTAGTCGACCTGGTCGCCGGTGACACCGGCCTTCTCCAGGGCGCCCTTGATCGCCACGCCCCCGAGGTCGGCGGCCGACTGGGACTTCAGGCCGCCGAGCAGGCGACCGATCGGCGTGCGCGCTCCTGCGACGATGACGGATCCGGACATGGGGGCCTCCTGCGGCGGGCCCGCGAGGGCCGGGTGGTCGGGTGGATCGGGGTCGGAACGACCCTACCCAGCCCCCACCTCGGGGATCGAGGGCCAGAGGTCGTCGACGCCGTGAGGCGAGCGTCACACCGCGCGCCCGGACGTACGCCCTTGCGGCGCACCGGGGCGCGTGCCTTGATGGGCGCCATGAGCGCACCCGTGGAGCTGCCCCAGCACCTGTTCACCGCGATCGACCACGTCGGCATCGCCGTGGCCGACCTCGACGAGGCCAAGGAGTTCTACGCCGCGACGTTCGGGATGCACACGGTGCACGAGGAGGTCAACGAGGAGCAGGGTGTGCGCGAGGCCATGGTCGCCGTGGGCGACTCCGACCAGCGGCTGCAGCTGCTCGCCCCGCTCAGCCCGTCGTCGACGATCGCGAAGTTCCTGGACCGCAACGGCCCCGGCGTCCAGCAGGTCGCCTACCGCGTCGAGGACCTCGACGTCGTCAGCGACGTGCTCCGCGAGCGCGGTCTCCGCCTGCTCTACGACGCCCCGCGCCGCGGCACCTCGGACTCCCGGGTCAACTTCATCCAC
>JBBSKO010000119.1:0-6910 GCA_038256225.1 Propionibacteriales bacterium
GCTCGGGCCGAACGCGCCGGCGTTGAGCGGTCCGGACACGAGCTCCCAGAACGGGTCGAAGTCGGTGAACGAGGCGCGCTCGGGGGAGTAGTGGTGCGCGGCGGTGTAGTGGACGTCGGCGGTCAGCCACACGTGGTTGCGGATCCCGAGGCGCTTCAGCCCGCGCAGGACCGTGGCGACGTCGATCTCGCGGCCCAGCGGCGGCCCGCCGTCGCCCTGCGCGATGCCCTCCTGGGCGGCGCCGTCGGGCACGACGAGGCCGATCGGCAGGTCGGCGGCGATCACCTTCCAGGTGGCCCGCGACCGCTCGAGCTCGCGCAGCAGCCACCGGGTCTGCGTATGCCCCAGGACGCCGCCGTCGCCGGTGGTCTCGTCGTTGGCGGTGTTCGGGTCCTTCACGCTGCGCATGTCGAGCACGAACAGGTCGAGCATCGGACCGAGGTGCAGCACCCGGTAGATGCGGCCGTCGGGGTCCGGTGAGATCGGGGCGACCGGGAGGTAGTCGTGGAAGGCCCGCTTGGCGCGGCGCGCGAGCACGTCGACCCGGCGCTCGGTGTAGCGCTCGTCGGTGAGCACCTCGCCGGGGTACCAGTTGTTCGTGACCTCGTGGTCGTCCCACTGCGCGACGATCGGTGTCTGCGCGAGGAAGGCGCGCCAGTTGTCGGCCTCGAGGTTGTAGCGGTACTGCCCGCGGAACTCCGCCAGCGTCTCGGCGACCTTGGTCTTCTCCGGGGTGACCAGGTTGGTCCAGGTCTCGCCGGAGGGCAGCAGCACCTGCTCCTCGAGCGGCCCGTCGGCGTAGACGTTGTCGCCGCTGCAGAGGAAGAAGTCGGCGTCGCGGGCGGCCATCGCGTCGGCGATGCGGAACCCGCCGTACGCCGGGTTGACGCCCCAGCCCTGCCCGGCGATGTCGCCGGACCACAGGAACCGGACGTCGGTCGGCCTGCGCGACGCGGTGCGCAGGTGGCCGGTCTCGGGCCGGCTCGTCGACCGGCGGCGGTGCTCGTCGACCGCGGTGACGCGGTAGTAGACGTCGCGCCCGGCCGGCAGCCCGCGCAGCGGCACCTGGCCGGTGAGGTCGGTCCGCGGGGTGACCAGCGGTCCGCGGACCCAACGGGAGCGCCGGAAGGACGGGTCGGCCGAGACCTCGGCCCACAGCCGGGAGGGCCGGTCGGCGCGCGCCCACAGCTGGCCGGAGCCGGTCCCGACGTCGCCGGCGGAGACCCCGTGCGTCAGCCGGGGGCGGTCCCGGCGTACGAGCGCCGGCGCCGCCGCAGGTCCGGTGGCCGCAGCGGTGCCGGCGGACGCAGCGGAGGAGGGGAGGAGGACGGCGCCGCCGAGCAGCGGCACCGCCCCGAGCAGGGCACGACGCGAGGGTCCCGAGGAGGTCATGGGACACCTTCCCCACGCCGGCGTGAACACCCGATGGCCGCAGCGGGCCGCGCGGGTGTCCGTACCGGAGCCCGCGGGTGTCCGGAACCGTCACCTCGACGCGCCGCGAGCGTCATCTCGGCTGTCCGCGAGCGTCACCTCGGCGGGTTCGGTCCGGGGAGGGGGGCCGTGGGAGACTGGAGGGGACCGCCGCCTCGCGACAGAAATGACGACGTGCCCAAGACTTCCGCTGCCCCGCAGCCCGGCAGCACCGACCCGGCGATCATCCGGAACTTCTGCATCATCGCCCACATCGACCACGGCAAGTCGACCCTGGCCGACCGGATGCTGCAGCTCACCGGGGTGGTCGACGCCCGTGCCGCGCGGGCCCAGTACCTCGACCGGATGGACATCGAGCGCGAGCGCGGGATCACGATCAAGAGCCAGGCCGTGCGGATGCCCTGGACGGTGCCCGAGGACAACGACGAGCTCGCGGAGCCCGGCACCTACCTGCTCAACATGATCGACACCCCCGGCCACGTCGACTTCACCTACGAGGTCTCGCGCTCGCTGGCGGCCTGCGAGGCCGCGATCCTGCTGGTCGACGCGGCCCAGGGCATCGAGGCGCAGACGCTGGCGAACCTCTACCTGGCGATGGGTGCGGACCTGCACATCATCCCGGTGCTGAACAAGATCGACCTGCCCAGCGCCGACCCCGACAAGTACGCCGCCGAGCTCGCCGGCCTGGTCGGCTGCGACCCCTCCGAGGTGCTGCGCGTCTCGGCCAAGACCGGCGTGGGCGTGGAGTCGGTGCTCAACGAGATCGTCAAGCAGACCCCGCCGCCGGTCGGCGACCCCGCGGCCCCGGCCCGGGCGCTGATCTTCGACTCCGTCTACGACACCTACCGCGGCGTGATCACCTACGTCCGCGTCATCGACGGCAGCCTGACCCACCGCGACCGGATCAAGATGATGTCGACCGGCGCGACCCACGAGATGCTCGAGGTCGGGGTGATCAGCCCGGAGCCGAACCCCGCCAAGGAGCTCGGCGTGGGCGAGGTCGGCTACCTGATCACCGGGGTGAAGGACGTCCGGCAGTCGCGCGTCGGTGACACGGTCACCAGCCAGCACGGCGGCGCCACCGAGATGCTCGGCGGCTACGCCGACCCCAACCCGATGGTCTTCGCCGGGCTGTACCCGATCGACGGCGACCAGTACCCGGACCTGCGCGAGGCCCTCGAGAAGCTCCAGCTCAACGACGCGTCCCTGACCTACGAGCCCGAGACCTCCGGCGCGCTCGGGTTCGGGTTCCGGTGCGGCTTCCTCGGCCTGCTGCACATGGAGATCACCCGGGACCGCCTGGAGCGGGAGTCCGGCCTCGAGCTGATCTCGACCGCGCCCAGCGTGAGCTACGAGGTGACGATGGAGGACGGCTCGGCGCACACCGTCACCAACCCCAGCGAGTACCCCGAGGGCAAGATCGGCGAGGTCCGCGAGCCCGTCGTCGACGCCACGCTGCTGGCCCCCGCGGACTTCATCGGCGTGATCATGGAGCTCTGCCAGATGAAGCGCGGCACGCTCAAGGGGATGGACTACCTCTCCGAGGACCGGGTCGAGATGCGCTACTCGCTGCCCCTGGCCGAGATCGTGTTCGACTTCTTCGACCTGCTGAAGTCGCGCACCAAGGGCTACGCCTCGCTCGACTACAACCTCGCCGGCGAGCAGGCCGCCGACCTGGTCAAGGTCGACATCCTGCTCCAGGGCGAGCCGGTCGACGCGTTCTCGGCGATCGTGCACCGCGACGGTGCGTACGCGTACGGGGTGTCGATGGCCGGCAAGCTCAAGGACCTGATCCCGCGCCAGCAGTTCGAGGTGCCGATCCAGGCCGCGATCGGTGCCCGGGTGATCGCCCGCGAGAACATCCGCGCGATCCGCAAGGACGTGCTCTCCAAGTGCTACGGCGGCGACATCACCCGCAAGCGCAAGCTGCTGGAGAAGCAGAAGGAGGGCAAGAAGCGGATGAAGATGGTCGGCCGCGTCGAGGTCCCCCAGGAGGCCTTCGTGGCCGCGCTCACCAACGACGGCGCCGGCTCCAGCGGGGAGAAGGGCAAGAAGTAGTCCCGCGCCCGGCGACCGGCCGCTAGCCGCCCCGGATCAGCGCGGGGTGCGGCAGGTGCTGCTGACGCGGCCCCGGCTCAGGGTGGCGCCGAGCCCCATCAGCCAGCAGGTGGGGCAGCCGCGCCAGGCCACCACGGCCGGCACGAGCAGCAGCAGCGCCAGCGGCCGGCTGCCCGCCAGGGCGAACGCGGCGACGACGAGGACCAGCCCGAGCACCCCGCGCAGGACGTGCTCGGTGACCGAGCCGCTGGCGAACATCGACGTCACCGGATCCAGGTCGGGATCCGCCGCGGCGTCCACCTCGGCCGGGAGGTCCTGGCGGGTCGGCGCGGTCGCGGTCATGCGGCCAGGCTAGTCGGCCACCGGCTGGTCCGGGAGCGGGCACGGCCGCGCCAGCAGCGCCCCGAGCGCGACGAGACGGGCGTCGGAGCCGACGGCGCCCGTGAGCATGACCCCGACCGGCATCCCGTCGGCCGGTGAGACCCCCGCCGGCACCGACAGGGCGGGCACCCCGGCCAGGTTGGCCACCACCGTCCAGCAGTCGGTGTACGGCGCGAGCATCGGGTCGGCGACCGAGGCGTTCGGGGGCCCGGCCGGCGCGAAGAGCGGCGCGGTCGTCGGCAGGGTGGGGGACAGCAGGACGTCGTGGTCGGTCAGGGCCGCGGCGACCTGGGCACGCAGCCGCTGACGCACCTCGGCCGCCTCGGCCAGCGCGGCCGGGCGCTGCTCGGCCAGGGACCGGCCCAGCCGCAGCCGGCGTACCACCTCGGGACCGCAGCGGCCGCTGGCCAACCACGGGGCGAGCACCCGCGCGGCGGTCGCCGACGTCAGGTCGAGGTACGCCGCGAGCGCGCGCGGCGCGTCGGGCACCGTGGCCGGCACGACGTCTGCGCCCAGCGCCCGGAGGAGGTCGGCGGACTCGTGCAGGCGGGCCAGGACGCCCGGCTGGTTGGTCGCGTCGGCCAGCTCGGTGACCAGGCCCACCCGCAGGCCGGCCAGCTGGGCGCCGTCGCGGGGCCCGTCCGTGCCGTCGGTCCGGGGCCGCGGCTTACCTCCGGCCATCGTCGTCAGGGCGGCGGCGAGCACGGCGGCGTCGGCGGCGATCGGCCCGACCCGGTCGCAGCTGCCGTCGAAGGGGACCACCCCGCCGACCGGTACGAGCCCCGGGGAGGGGGCCAGGCCCAGCACCCCGCACTGCGCAGCGGGCTCACGGATGGAGCCGCCCGTGTCGGTGCCGACCGCGAGGTCGGCCAGGCCGACCGCGACGGCGGCCGCGCACCCGCCGCTGCTCCCGCCCGGGCTGCGGCGGTGGTCGTACGGGTTGCGGGTCGCGCCGTGCACCGACGTCGCCGTCGACGCGCCCATCGCCAGCTCGTCCATGTTGGCCCGTCCGAGCATCACCGCACCGGCGGCGCGCAACCGGGCGACGACCGGGGCGTCGTACACCGCGGGCACGCCGTGGTGGCCGTGGCTGGCGCACGCGGTGACCTGACCGGCGACGTCGATGTTGTCCTTGACCACGTAGGTCAGTCCGGCCAGCGGGCGCGGCACGCTGCCGCCGGCCACCTCGGCGTCGAGGGACCGGGCGTGGCGGAGCGCGCCGGCCTCGTCGACGAGCACCAGGCTGCGCAACGAGCCGTCGGCGCTGTCGATGAGGCGGAGTCGGGCCAGGACGGCGTCCTCGACGGACGCCCGTGGGCTTCGCAGGCTCACGGTGCTCAGCGTGGCAGGGGCGGTCAGGCGTGGGCGAACCGGCCCAGCACCCGGTCGGCGCGGACGCCGTCGAGGTGTGCGGCGAAGACCCGCTGGTAGCCGAGCTCCTCGCGGGTGCGGGCCGGGGGCAGCCCCGGCAGGGACACCGACCCCCAGTCGTCGTCGGGCACCATCGCCGCGGCCTGGCGCGCCATCACGTCGGTCGTGCCGGACCCGTCGCCGAACTGCTCCTTGCGGCGCCAGAGGATCTCGTCCGGGAGCCAGCCGGCGAAGGCCTCGCGCAGCAGCGCCTTCTCCTGGGCCTGGGGCTGGCCGTCGTCACCGAGCAGCTTCCACTCGACGGGCACCCGCTGGGCCACCTCGAGCACCTGGCGGGCCAGGAACGGCACCCGCGCCTCGAGCCCGAAGGCCATGCTGACCCGGTCGGCGCGCTGCAGGTTCAGGTGGTGCAGCACCTCGATGCCGTCCACGAGCGCCTCGGCCAGGTCGGCCGCGGAGAGCGTCCGCAGGTGGTGGTAGCCGGCGAACAGCTCGTCGGCGCCCTCCCCGGTGAGCACCACCTTGACGTGCTGGGCGGCGAGCTCGGAGAGCAGGTAGTTGGGCACGGCCGAGCGGATCAGCGACGGCTCGTAGCTCTCGGTGGAGCGCACCACGTCGGGCAGCACCGCGACCACCTCGTCGTCGGTGTAGACGCGTTCGTGGTGCTCGAGCCCGAGGTGCTCGGCGACGACCCGGGCCGCCACCAGGTCGGCGCTGCCGTGCGTGCCGGCCGCGAACGAGCGCACCACCGCACCGGGCCCGGCCTCCCGAGCCATCACTGCGGCCACGATGCTGGAGTCGAGCCCGCCGGAGAGGAACACTCCGAGCGGGACGTCGGCCATCATCCGCTCGCGGACCGCCTCGACGACGGCCTCGCGCACCGCGGCCAGCGCCTCGTCACGGTCGGTGAAGGGGGCGCCGACCCCGGCGCCGCCGCCCAGCGGGTCGTGACGCAGGTCCACGACGCGGCGCAGACCGCCCTCGGGGGTCCAGACGTGCCCGGGTGGGAACTCCTCGACGTACGGCCGCAGGCCGGGGGCGAAGGCGGCCAGCTCGGAGGCCACGACGACGCGGTCGTCGACGTCGGCCCAGTAGAGCGGCTTCACGCCGAGGGGGTCGCGGCCCAGGACCACGCCGCCGTCGGGGTGGGCGACGCAGAAGGCGTACATCCCGAACAACCGGTACGCCGCGTCCGCCCCGGCCTCCGCGACCAGGTGCAGCACCACCTCGGAGTCCGAGCGGGTACGGAACGGTCCCTCGAGCTCCGCGCGCAGCACGTCGTGGTTGTAGACCTCGCCGTTGGCGACGACCCACCAGCCGTCGCGGTGGTCGCGCGGACCGTGCTCGTCGGGTGCGATCCCGCCCGTCATCGGCTGGGCGCCGCCGGCCAGGTCGACGATGGCCAGCCGGGTGTGACCCAGCCAGGTGGGGCCGACCTGCTCCGAGCCGGTGCCGTCGGGACCGCGGTGCGCCAGCGGACCGATCATCGCCTCACCCAGGCGCCGGCCCTCCTGCAGTCGCTCCGGGCTCGGTCGGCGGTCGTGGACGGCGGCGATTCCGCACATGCGGGGGGCTCCTGGGTCGGGGAACGGGGTGGTGGGTCCATCGTGGCCCACCCACGTTACGGCTAGCGTCACGCGGCGTGACGGTCTCCCCGAACGACCTGCCC
>JBBSKO010000120.1:0-6870 GCA_038256225.1 Propionibacteriales bacterium
CCATCTCGTTCGCCCCGCGCGGCGTGCTCGGCTGGACCTACCTGGTCACCGACCTGCCGGCCCGCGAGGTCGTCATGGAGCTGACCCAGCGCGCGCTGCTGACCGACGTCGAGGCCGCCACGGGCGCCCAGGTCCGCACGGCCGGCTGAGCCCGGCCGAGGCCCGGCTCCCGCGACGGGCGTCAGCCCCGCCAGGTCTCCTCGGCGCCGAGGTCGGCGTGCTGGCGCACCCAGGTGTGCATGGCGATCGCGGCGGCTGCGGAGGCGTTGATGGAGCGGGTCGAGCCGAACTGCGCGATCGAGAAGGTCGCCTCGCACGCCTCCCGCGCGTCCTCGGACAGCCCCGGCCCCTCCTGCCCGAACAGCAGGCAGACCCGGCGGGGCAGCGCGAGCGTCTCGAGGTGCCGCGAGCCGGGCAGGTTGTCGACGCCGTAGAGCGGCGTGCCCCGCTCGGAGAGGTACGCCGCGAGGTCCGCGGCGGTCGGGTGGTGCCGCACGTGCTGGTAGCGGTCGGTCACCATCGCCCCGCGCCGGTTCCACCGCTTGCGGCCCACGATGTGCACCTCGGCGGCCAGGAACGCGTTCGCGGTGCGCACCACGGTGCCGATGTTGAAGTCGTGCTGCCAGTTCTCCACGGCCACGTGCAGGTCGTGGCGGCGGGTGTCGAGGTCGGCCACGACCGCCTCGAGGGTCCAGTAGCGGTACCGGTCGACCACGTTGCGCCGGTCGCCGTCGCGCAGCAGCACGGGGTCGTAGCGCGGGTCGTCGGGCCAGGCCGCCTCGCCACCGGGCCACGGTCCGACCCCGACCTCGACGGGGCCGTAGGGCATCGGGTCGTACGGCGCCCGCTGCTCCTCGTCCACGGCGCACGACCCTAGCCCGCGGGCGCGGCGGGCCGGCACCGGCGCGGCCTCAGGGCGTGCGGCGTCGCAGCGTGGCCGCGCCCAGCCCCAGGGAGAGGACCACGAAGCAGCCGACGACGGCCAGGTCGCGCCAGACCGGGCCGGTGGCGCTCGAGCGGGTCAGCTCGGTCATGGCGTCCACGGAGTACGACAGCGGGAGGAGGTCGGAGACCGCGCCGAGCGTGCCGGGCATGTCCGCGCGCGGCAGCAGCAGACCGCACAGCAGCAGCTGCGGGATCACGAACACCGGCATGAACTGCACCGCCTGGAACTCGGTGCGGGCGAAGGCGGAGACGAAGAGCCCGAGCGCGGTGCCGAGCACCGCGTTGGTCACCGCCACCACGACCAGCAAATACCCGGGCCCGGCCAGGGTCAGCCCGAGCAGACCGACCGAGGTCGCCACCGCCAGGCTCGCCTGCACGACGGCCACCAGGGCGAAGGCCAGGGCGTGGCCCAGCAGCAGGTCGAGCCGGGTCACCGGCAGCGTCAGCAGGCGCTCGAGGGTCCCCGAGGAGCGCTCGCGCAGCGTCGCGACGCTGGTGACGAGGAACATCACCACGAAGGGGAAGACCGCCAGCAACCCGGGACCCACCCGGTCGAAGACCTCCCCGACGTCGCGGTAGACCCACCACAGCAGGCTCTCGAGCAGGCAGGGCAGCAGCAGGAGCATGGCCACCGTGCGCCGGTCGCGACGCAGCTGGCGCAGCACCCGTCCCGCGACCAGGACCATCACCGGCGTCCTCACGGCGCCTCGCCGACCAGCCTCAGGAAGGCCCCCTCGACGTCCGCGGCACCGGCGCGCTCACGGATGGCGGCCGGGGTTCCGTCGGCGATCACCCGCCCCTCGCGCATCAGCAGCAGCCGGTCGCACCGCTCCGCCTCGTCCATCACGTGGCTGGAGACCAGGACCGCGGCCCCGCGCGCGGCGATGGCGTGGAAGACCTCCCACAGGTCCCGGCGCAGGACGGGGTCCAGGCCCACGGTCGGCTCGTCGAGCACGAGCAGCCCGGGTTCTCCGAGGAGGGCCGCGGCCAGGCCCACGCGGGAGCGCTGGCCTCCGCTGAGGGTGCGGACGAGGCTGGAGCGGTGGTCGGTGAGCCCGACCGTCGAGAGGACCCGGTCCACCTCGGCGTCCACCGAGGCCGACGGCGTCCGGAGCACCCCGGCGAAGAAGCGCAGGTTCTCCTCGACGCCGAGGTCGTCATAGACGCTGGCGTGCTGGGTCACGTACCCCACCCGGTCCCGCAGCCGCCGGCTGCCGGCCGGCTCGCCGAGCACCCGCACGGTCCCGCCGGCCACCCGCTGCACCCCGACCAGGCAGCGGATCAGCGTCGTCTTGCCGCACCCCGAGGGGCCGAGCAGGCCCGTGACCCCGCCGCCGAGGTCGAGGTCGAGGTCCTCGAGGACCGTGCGACCACCTCGCACCACGGTCAGGCCGCGGACCTCCACGACGGGTTCTCTCACCCGACGAACTGTCGCCCCGGCCCGACCTCGTGGCAAGGGCCGACCCGACGACGGTGCCCGCTCAGCCGGCCGGCAGGTCCCCGGTGAGGTGCTCGCGCGCGAACTCCAGTGACTCGCGCAGGTCGACGACGCGCTCCTCGCGGGTGCGGCAGCGCCGGGTGTTGATCTCCAGCACGACCTCGCCGCCGAAGTCCGTCGCGACCAGGTGCTGCAGGAACGCCGCGGCGCCGGTCGTGCCGCGCCCCGGGACGAGGTGCTCGTCCTTGGCGGTGCCGTTGCCGTCGGTCAGGTGCACGTGGCGCAGCCGGTCGCCGAGACGCGCGGCCATGGCGACCGGGTCGGTCTGCGCGATGGAGGCGTGGGACAGGTCGACGGTGGTGTTGGCGTAGGACTCCGTCGAGGGGTCCCAGCCGGGCAGGTACATCTCGACGCCGCGGCGCGAGGAGGCCCGCCAGGGGTACATGTTCTCGACCGCGAAGGCCAGGCCGGTGGACTGCTCCAGCGCGGCGATGCCGTTGACGAAGTCGCGGGCGTACTCCTTCTGCCAGCGGAACGGCGGGTGCAGGACGACCACCTCGGCGCCGACCACGTGCGCCATCTCGGCCGCCCGCTCCAGCTTGCCCCAGGGCTCGACGCCCCAGACGCGCTGGGTGAACAGCAGCGTCGGGGCGTGGATCGCGCTGATCGGCACCCCGTGGTGCGCCGACAGCTGCGCCACCGCGCTGGTCTGCTGGCTGAGCCCGTCGACGCCGACCATCACCTCGATGGCGTCGTAGCCGAGGTCGGCGGCGTAGCCGAAGGCGTGCGCGGTGGACTCGGGGTAGACCGAGGACGTCGACAACCCGATCCGGGGCGGCATCAGGGGCCCGGCCGGGCGCGGGCCGACAGGTCCTCCCCGAGCCGGTCGATCCGCTCGAGGATCACCCCCTCGCGCAGCGCCCACGGGCAGATCTCCAGCTCGGCGAGGTCGAAGATGTCCATGCAGGCCTCGGCGACCAGCGCCCCGGGGACGATCTGGTGGGCGCGGCTCGCGGAAACGCCGGGCAGGCCCGCGAGCTCCTCGACCGACATCGTCACCAGCGCGGGCAGGCGGTCGCGCAGGGTGTCCAGGGCCAGGGTCCGGGGCACCAGCGGCCCGTCGTCGGACGGTGCGGCGCCGCAGATCCGGGCCAGGGACCGGAAGGTCTTGGAGGTCGCCGCGGCACGGTGGGGCGGGCCGGCGCGCAGCAGCAGGCCGGCGTCGCGGGCGATCTCGGTGCGGATCGTCCGACGCAGCGCCCGCAGGCTGCCGGCGTCCGCGGGGCCCTCGGCGAAGTGGCCCCGGGCCAGGCGCGCGGCGCCCAGCGGCAGCGACCACGCCACGTCGGGCAGCTCGGAGGTGCCGCCGGCGATCTCGAGCGAGCCGCCTCCGATGTCGAGGACCGCCAGCCGGCCGGCGGACCAGCCGAACCACCGGCGGACGGCCAGGAACGTCAGCCGGGCCTCGTCCTCGCCGGAGAGCACCGGGATCTGGACACCGGTCTCGCGGGCGACGTGGGCCAGGACGTCCTCGGAGTTGACCGCGTCGCGCACCGCCGAGGTGGCGAACGGCAGCATCTCCTCGCAGCCCTTGTCCTCGGCGACCGCGACGGCCTCGGCGGTGAAGGCCGTCAGGGCCGCGACGCCCTCGTCGGTGACCGCACCGCGCTCGTCGAGGTGCTCGGCCAGGCGCAGCCGCTGCTTGTGGCTGGAGGCAGGCAGCGGCGCCGAGCCGTCGTGGGCGTCCACCACCAGGAGGTGGCCGGTGTTGGAGCCGATGTCGAGGACGCCGAGGCGCATGGGGCCAACGTACCCGTGCCGGACCTCCCCCCTCGCCCCGCTCCCCCGCGACGTAGGCTCCTGCGGTGCCCGAGGTCGACCTGGTGTTCCCCCGCGCGTTCGTGGAGTTCGAGAACCCCGAGGACGCGGACGAGGTGCTGCGCTGCGACCTGACGTGGCTGACGTCGCGCTACCGGTGCATCTTCGGCTCGGGCTGCGCGGGGATCTCTGCCGACTCCCCCGACGTCGGCTGCTGCACCCTCGGCGCGCACTTCTCCGACGAGGACGACGAGACCCGCACGGCCGGCTTCGTGGCCCAGCTCGACGAGCGGCTGTGGCAGCACCACCCCGGCCGCGAGGTGACCGAGGCCGACTGGGTCGAGGTCGAGGACGACGCCCGCAAGACGCGCGTGATCGAGTCCGGGGGCCAGCGTGCCTGCGTCTTCAGCAACCGGCCGGGCTTCGCCGGCGGCGCCGGCTGCGCGCTCCACGCCCTGGCGCTGGAGCAGGGACGCGAGCCGCTGGAGACCAAGCCGGACGTGTGTTGGCAGCTGCCGATGCGGCGCACCTTCCGCGACGTCGAGCGCGCCGACGGCACGGAGTACCTCGAGGTCACGATCGGCGAGTACGACCGCCGGGGCTGGGGCCCGGGCGGGCACGACCTCGACTGGTACTGCTCGGGCAACACCGAGGCGCACGACGCGCCGGAGCCGGTCTACGTGACCCACGCCCCGGAGCTGGTGGCGCTGATGGGGCGCGGCGCCTACGACGCGCTGGTCGGGCACTGCGAGACGCATCTCGCGGCTCGTCCGCGGCTTGCGCTGCACCCGGCCGACCCGGTCTGAGACCGGTCACCCCCCGACTGTCCGCCGCCGCGACGTCTCGACATCAAGACACCGGGACCCCGGTGTCACGGCTCCACGCGACTGTGCGCACAATCTCGTCATGCGCCTGGACCACGTCTCGTACGCAGCAGGACCCGATGGCCTCGAGGCCACGGCGGACCGCATCGGCGACCTGCTGGGCGCCACGTTCCTCGACGGCGGCATCCACCCCCGCTTCGGCACCCGCAACATGGTGCTGCCGCTGGCGGACCGGACCTACCTCGAGGTCGTCGAGGTGCTCGACCACCCGGCCTCGGACAAGGCGCCCTTCGGCCAGGCCGTCCGGGCCCGGTCCGTGCTCGGCGGCGGCTGGCTCGGGTGGGTCGTCGCGGTCGACGACATCTCCGAGGTCGAGGCCCGCCTGGGTCGTCCCGCGGTGGCCGGCAACCGGCACCGCCCCGACGGCGTCGAGCTGCGCTGGCACCAGATCGGCGTGACCAGCCTGATGGGTGACCCCCAGCTGCCGTTCTTCGTGTCCTGGGAGACCCCCGAGCTGCACCCCGGCGCCGAGAGCGACGGGCGCTTCTCGCTGGCCTGCCTCGAGATCGCCGGTGACCCGCAGCGGGTCAGCGAGTGGCTGGGCCAGTCGGTCGAGCAGCCTCTCGAGGACGTCAAGGTCGACTGGGTGGCCCCGCACGGCACCCCCGGCATCCTCGCGGCCCACGTGCAGACGCCCACCGGGCTCGTCCGCATCTGAGCGTGCTCCCCGGAGCGGTGCCCAGCCCGAACATCTGGCGCCACACCGACACCTACGAGACCGAGAACCGCGCCGCCGACCCGGACGGCCGGCTCTGGGAGGCGATGCGTGACGCGCTCGCCGAGGACGGGCGCGGCGGGTTCGCCGGCCGTACGGTGCTGGACCTCGGCTGCGGCGCCGGCTTCCACCTGCCCCGGCTCGCCGACGAGGTCGGCCCCGCCGGCAGCGTGGTCGGCGTCGAGCCGCACCCGTCCCTGGTCTCGCTGGCCCGCCGGCGCGTGCGGGGGCTGCCGCGCGTCGACGTCCGCGAGGGCGTGGCCCAGGAGGTCCCGCTGCCCGACGCCAGCGTCGACGTCGTCCACGTGCGCTGGGCCTACTTCTTCGGCCGCGGCTGCGAGCCCGGCCTCGACGAGCTGGACCGGGTGCTGCGCCCCGGCGGCACCGCGCTGGTCGTCGACAACGACGGCGCCCGGTCGACCTGGGGGTCGTGGTTCCGCCGCGGCTACCCCCACCTCGACCCGCCCGAGGAGACCGAGCGGTTCTGGAGCACCCGCGGCTGGACCCGGGTCGGGGTCGACATGGGCTGGCGCTTCGGGTCCCGCGCCGACCTGGAGGCGGTCGTGCGCATCGAGCTGCGGCCCGAGGTCGCCGACGCCGTGCTGGCCGGGCACGAGGGTCTCGAGATCGACTACGCCGTCAACCTCTGGGTCAAGCACCAGCCGAGATGACGCTCCCGGGCAGCCGAGATGACGGTGGCGGCGCCCCGAGGTGACGCTTCCGGTCAGCTCGAGCCGCGGACGCTGAGCGTCGGGGTGAGCAGCAGGCCGGGCTCCGGGCGCGGCTGGTGCGTCATCACGCCCTCGAGCGCGCGCACCACCTCGACGGCCACCTGCTCGAGCGGCTGGCGTACCGACGTCAGGCCGGGCAGGACCAGCTGCGCGGCCTGGGAGTCGTCGAAGCCCACGACGGCGACGTCACGCCCGGCGACCAGGCCGCGGTCGGCCAGCGTGTGGAGCACGCCGACGGCCAGGGTGTCGGAGGCGCACACGAACGCCGTGGGACGGGCCTCGTCGAGGAGCACGTCGCTGGCCTCACGACCGCTGGCCACGGTGTCCTCGACCCGGGAG